>CAYRXL010000011.1:0-6847 GCA_964428295.1 uncultured Alphaproteobacteria bacterium | reverse complement strand
ACTAGAAGTGTCAAAGAGTCTTCCTGTGTTGGTTGATTTTTGGGCTCCTTGGTGTGAGCCATGTAAGCAGCTCGGACCTTCCTTAGAAGAAGAAGTGAGAAAAACTAACGGAAAAATAAAGCTAGTAAAGATAAACATCGATGATAACCAAGGGATTGCACAGCAATTAAGAGTTCAATCTATTCCTATGGTATATGCTTTTGTTGATGGAAGGCCAGTGGATGGCTTTGCTGGAGCGTTAAGCAAAGATGAGATAAGTTCATTTGTCGAAAAAATAGCAAATTCTTCCAGTCAAGCCCAAAACATACTCAATGATGCTAGAACAGCTTTAGATGCAGCAGAGGAAAATTTTAGAAATGGGAATGTAAACGATTCTATAAATGAATTTTCCAAAATTCTAGAAATGGACTTACCCAAGGAAGAGGTGGCTAGAGCAATATCAGGGCTAGGTAAGTGCTATATATCGTTGGGAAAACCAGAAGATGCTGAAAATCTAATTGATGGTGTTGATAGTGAGATTCTTAAATCTTCCCATATTGAAAGTCTACAAACATCATTAAAACTATTAGGATCTAGTAAATCTTCTTCTCAACAAGACGAATATATAATTTATGATGAATTAAAAAATGACCCTAATAATAAAGATCTTAAATACAAACTGGCTGAATTTCTTATATCAAAAGGAGAAAATGAAAAGGCTATAGAACAGCTTATTGAAATAATAGTCATAGACAGAAAGTGGAATGATGAAATAGCTAGAAAAAAATTGTTAGATGTTTTTAAAGCTTTGGGTGATAATGATCCTCTTACTATTGATGCACGCAGTAGGCTTTCTAAAATACTTTTTGCATAAACTATGGAAATTGAAAAAAAAACAAATAATTTACCAAAAAAAATACCAATCTTTCCATTGTCAGAAGCACTGCTATTGCCTAGGGCTGTTTTACCTTTAAATATATTTGAACCTAGATATATATCTTTGGTTGATGTAGCTCTAGCGAGTAATAGATTGATAGGTATGGTGCAACCATTAAGAGAACTCAATAATAAGCCTCAGATTTATTCAGTAGGTTGTGCGGGAAAAATAAAATCATTTTTAGAAATTACAGAAAATCGTTATATGATAGAGCTATTTGGTATATCGAGATTCAAAATCATTGAAGAAATTGACAGCAAAGAACTCTTTAGAATTGTTTTTCCTGAATGGAAAAAATATGAAGAGGATTTACTTTCTCCAGAAGAAGAAAACTTGGATATTTCTGATTTTTTAGGTCATCTCAAGAAAGCATTTGAAAATGCTAAGATTCAAATAGACTGGGAAAGTTTGTCAAGTGCAACAAAAGAACAAATAATTAACTCCCTATCTCAGATATATCCATTCGACTCTTACGAAAAACAAACAATATTAGAGGCAGAAAAACTAGTTGATAGAATGAAAATAATTCTATCACTTATAAAGATGAAAGAGTTTAATTCTAATTTAGATACTAATTTAGTAAATTAAGGAACTAAAAATGACTAGTAAAAAGAATAAATTAGATTGTGGAATAAGTGGTGAATTATTAAAGATATTAGTATGTCCACTAACAAAAACCAGACTAGTTTTGGATAAAGATAATTGTGAATTATTGAGTTTAAAGGCAAAATTAGCCTATCCAATACGTGATGGTATACCAATACTCATTGCTGAAGAGGCAAGAAAATTAAAGAAAAGTGAGTTATAATTCACTAGAGACATAAAGTTAAGTAGTTTATACCTTGTTTAACTTCTTTACTCGGTACAATAGTAATAGATTCTAGTTTCCCAGACTTCATGTTTATTGGAGTTACAAAGAATCCACCACCTTTCATATTTCTCTCCTAAAAGAGAATGTAATTGTCTCTGATATTCATTCGTTTCATGTATTCTAGGAGGAGAGTGCTTAAAAAGTAAAGACAGCCATTTGTTGGTATCTCTATTTTTTATTTCTTCATCATGAATACCTATTGTCACGTGTTTTTTTCCAAAAAATTTCTAGCAACCTAAATAATAAATTAGGTAAAATTAAAATAGTAATATATATCCCGATTCCAATTTAAATATATTTGATTTGTAGCCAAAAAAGAAAGTTATCAACGGAATAACAAAATAGTAGAAACTGTTTTTGAAAATTAAATTATTATTTTTGTCCATTTTAAATATTTTAATTTTGATAAAATTGATTATCTATAAATCTTTGATAGAAGTTTTTCCCATTGCGTAACTTTTAAATATATTTTTTAAATTATCAGACCTAGACATGATTGACATTGAAATTCCTCTAATTAATAATGAAATATGCAATTTACTAGAAAACAGATGATTTATTTTATCCGTGGCTTGAATAATAAGGTTAGAATCCATTATTTGCCTACCCTCAAAACTGAGAAGATTTTCTTTTAGACCATAATCTAAATTGCTTTTTTTAGATTTTTCACATGTTTTGGCAAGCCTAAATATTCCTCTTATTGCCAGATTAAAGCCCTGCCCAGCTAAAGGATGTATGGAATGAGCTGCATCACCAATAAGAACCACCCTATTATCTACAAATTTTTCTGCCTTAACCAACGAAAGATCCCATACAGATATATTTTTTACTATTTTAATTTTACCTAATTTATTATTCAAGTTGCTAGAAATTTTTTCACTTAATTTTTTTTTGCTATATTTTGAAACTTCCATTATAGAATGCTTTTTTCCTGTCCAAACTATTGAAGAGGTATTTTTTTTCATTGGTAATGATGCCAGAGGGCCCTCTGGTAAAAAATTCTCTATAGCTATCCCTTTGTGCTTTTTAGAGTGTTCAACTACAGTTACTAATGAGCTTTGGTTATAATCTTTCTCATATGTTTTGATCCTAACAATATCTCTTATCAAGGAATTTTTTCCATCAGCTGCAACTAAAAGCTTTGCATCGAGTACACTGTTATTTTTTAGTTTAACATTCACATGGTCTTTAGTTCTAATAATATATTCAACCTTATTTTCAATCATAATAATGTTTTTATTTTTTTTAATTTTGTTTAAAAGAACTTTTCTTATAGTGTGATTTTCTAATATATAGCCCATAGGAATAATATTCTCAGAACTTTTAGGATTGCTAAATGTTAAAGATTTTTTGTTAATTGGGTCATGTACAAGTATATCAATAATTGGTGAGGCACTATATGCCATATTACTCCAAAGGCCTAACTTGGAAAAAATTTTCATGCTACCATGAGAAATAGCAGTAGTTCTTATATCATAATTAGAGTTTAGTAATGATTTAGTGTTTCTAGGGTCTATCAAGGCTATCTTTATACCTTTGTTAGCAAAAGCTATTGCTGCAGTACACCCTGCTAGTCCAGCGCCTACTATTATTATATCAAAGTTAACTTTCATAAAGAGAATATTATATTTTTAATTAAATTTTTACTATAATATTTGTATATTATATTATCTAAATCTAAATTAGGTGAATAAATTGTCAAAGAAAGTAAAAATATCCAGAAGAGAATTAATAATAGGTTTTGCGGGAAGCACAGGATTAGTGATGGGATACTCGCGCTTTTTAAAATTAGAGCAAGAATCTTCTAGAGTTATGGCAGCAGCTAATTGGGAGCATCAGCTTTTTCTCAATTTTAATCCTACTGGTTTAGCTACAATCAATATTACTAAATGTGAAATTGGTCAACATATTGGAACAGCATTAGCACAAGCAGTGGTAGAAGAGCTAGAATTAGATTGGAATGATGTCAGAATAAATTATCCAGAATCAAATAAAAAATGGGGTATGATGATTACAGGAGGTTCTTGGTCAGTAAATAGAACATTTGAAAGAAATTCTCAGATTGGAGCTTCTGCAAGGATTGCTCTTATTGAAGCTGGGGCTAAGTTAATGAAAGTCCCTATAGGTGAGTGTTATGCAGAGAGGAGCAAAGTAGTTCACAACGATGGAAACTCAATAGCTTACTCTGAAATTTTAAACAGGACAACTATTGATAGGGTTTTTAGTGAAGAAGAACTGAAAGCTATTGAGCTAAAAAAATTTGGTGAATATAAGATAGTAGGAAAATCATTACCAGCTTTAGATATACCAACTAAAATTAATGGAACTGCTAGGTATGGTATAGATGTATTTGTTCCAAATATGGTTTATGGAAGAATAGTTCCTTGGCCTACACGTTTTGGTGCAAAGCCCAGAAATGTTGATGATTCTGCGGCTAAATCTATTGACGGTTATATTGATGTATTTGTTGCTAAAAATGATGATACAGGAGTTAATACAAGTTATGTGATTGCCATAGGAGAGACGTATTGGGCTGCAGAAAAAGCTATTAAAGTTATTAAAGTTGATTGGGATAATGGCCCAAATGAAGACATTAACTCAGAATCTTTAAGAAAATTTGCTGTAGAGGCACAAAAAAATGAAAAATCGGGCCTCTCTTATTTAAAGGAAGGTAATTTTGAAAATGCTATAAAAGTTGTTGATATTAAACATAAGGCAATTTATGAAACTTCTACCGCTTATCATGGTATAATGGAGCCAATGAATTGTGTTGCAATGGAGAAGGATGGTATATGGCACCTTTTTAATGCCTCTCAATGGCAAACTAGAATGACACATATGGTAGCATATGCAGTTGGTGTTGAAGATACTAAGGTTGTTCATCATCAATGCTATGCAGGAGGAGGCTTTGGTAGAAGGTTAGAGCCAGATGTTGCAATTGCTGCATCTGTAACAGCAAAATATGTAGGCAGACCAGTCAAACTAATTTATTCTAGAGAAGATGATATGATGTATGATTTTCATAGGTCATATACATATCAAGTCATAGAAGGAGGATTAAAAAACAAAAAAATTAGTGCTATCAAACATGATGTTTGTGCTGGCTGGTCTTTACAGCGAGCTGCACCTGGTTGGATGCAGGATTCTGTAGATAAAAAGGGAAAAGTAGATAGAACGGCTACTGAAGGCTCAAATCATTGGTATGATATACCTAATCAGCATGTAAGAGCCATCCAAAATAATTTGGTAGATAGAGCGGTTCCACCAGGTTTTCTGAGAGCTGTTGCTCCAGCGTGGACGTTTTTTGCTGTTGAGAGCTATTTCGATGAAATAGCTAAAAAATCTAAACAAGATCCTCTATTATTCAGATTAGCCCATCTAGTTGCAGAAGGAAAAAATAAAGGAGGGTCGAAAACTACTATTGGTGGGTCAAAGAGGTTGCGTAATGTTCTTTTAGTTGCAACTGGAAGGGCAGGATATGGAGTAAAAATACTTAAAAAAAATGAAGGTATGGGTATCGCATGTATTTCTTCTCAAACTCGTAAGGCACCAAGTTGGACAGCGTGTGTTGCAGAAGTTAAAGTAAACTCAGTTACTGGAGAAGTAAAAGTTAAAAAAATTTCAATTGCTATGGATTTGGGGACTGTAATAAATCCTGATGGAGCTATTGCTCAAATAGAAGGTTCAGTGTTGTATGGTCTTTCTCTAGCGCTTTATGAAAATATTACTGTGAAAAATGGCTCAATTGAACAGACCAATTTTGATACATGGACACCTATAAGGTTAAATCAAGCCCCTGAAATAGAAGTGATTTTAATACAAAATGGTCACTATCCTGTTGGAGCAGGAGAACCAGCTGTTACCGTTATTGCTCCTGCTATAGCAAATGCCATTCATGATGCAGTTGGAGCTAGAGTTAGGTCTTTACCTATTACTCCTGAATTGGTCAAAAGAGAATTGAGAGAAGTGTGATAAATAAATGACAAAAGATTTTTATTTTGTTAAATATTTTTTAATACTAAATAAATACAGAATATCTAAAAGTAAGATATAATCTATTAATGGATTTGTATATTAGTAAAAGAATTGTGTATCTTTAGTTAATTTTATATTTTAACCTTAGTGTTGTTATAGTGTGACCATTTAGTGGAGTTTTGTTGACTGGCTGGATGGTCTTTGAACTTAACTTAAATTTAATATGAGCTTATATAATCTTAAAGATAAGTCATGTGTCGAAATTAGTAATTTAATTGCAGATGGCAAACTAGACCCTATAGAGTTAACAGAGTTTTATCTCGATAGAATATTGAATGTTAGCAAAGTTTCTAAACTTTGCTATGTAGAGGTAACTTCGGAGCTGGCCCTAAAAGAAGCCTACGAGTCTAGTCAGAGAGTTAAAAAAGGTAGAAAAAAAGGTATTTTTGATGGTATTCCTTGTGCTTGGAAAGATATGATAGACTGTACAGAATCTCCTGCAAAAGGAGGATCAAAATTGTTAGCTGAAAGAACTAAAAAGATTAATGCAAAAGTCTTTATCAATGCTAAAAATGCTGGCATGCCGTGTTTAGGAAAAACAGCAACAGTTGAATTTGCCTTAGGAGGAATTGGGACAAATAAGCATCTACCATTTCCTTATAACATGAAATTTAAGGATATAAAAAGAGCTCCTGGTGGTTCGAGTTCAGGATCTGCAGCAGCTGTAAGTTCCGGATTAAGTCCTATAGCTGTTGGCACAGATACGGGAGGTTCAGTCAGAATTCCTGCAACTTGGCATAGTCTTGTAGGATTTAAACCTTCTTTTGGTTCAATTTCTAATCATGGGGTACTTCCCTTGGCAAAAAGTTTTGATACTGTTGGCCCCATATCTAAGAATGCAGAAGATGCTTTAATGATGTATAATATTTTGAGTAATAAAAGAATTCCTTTGTATAACAAAAAGTTAAATGATTTAAAGATAGCTGTATGTATAAGTATGGTATGGGATGATATTTCTGATGAAGATAAGCTTGATTATTATGAGTTTATTTCAAAATTGTCTCGTTTAGGAATAGAAGTTATTG
>CAYRXL010000010.1:15898-21049 GCA_964428295.1 uncultured Alphaproteobacteria bacterium | reverse complement strand
TTCCATGTAGAAATCATTTCTTTATTCCTTCTTTTATTATCTTTCCAAACCCCTTCATAAACACAATTGTGAAAATAAAAATAGTCTAGGCTCTTGAACTCTTTACTGGCTGCAGAGAACAATTCTTCACAAGTTTTAGCATATTCATCCATAGAACCACCAACATCAAGTAAAATTAAAACCCTGATTCTATTGAGTCTTTCTGGTCTCATTTTGACATCAAGATAACCACCATTATCTGCTGTGGCATTTATAGTACTATCTAAATCAAACTCGTCTGGCGCTCCAACTCTAGCATATTTTCTTAACCTTCTTAATGCCATTTTGATTTGCCTAGTACCTAAAGTTATTGAATCATCTAAGTTTTTGAATTCTCTTTTTTCCCATATTTTTATTGCACGTCTACCTCCACCTTTTCCACCTACCCTAATTCCAGCAGGATTATAGCCTGAATTACCAAAAGGCGAGGTCCCCCCAGTACCTATCCATTTATTTCCTCCTTGGTGCCTTTTCTTTTGTTCGTCTAATCTCTTCTTAAATTCGTCTATAATCTTGTCCCAACCTCCTAAAGCTTCTAATTGTTTCTTTTCTTCCTCAGATAAAATATTTTCTAACTCTCTTCTTATCCAACTATCAGGAATATCAGAAAACATCACTTCTTCTAGATCCTCAATTCCTTTAAAATAATTTGTAAATGCTTTGTCATATCTATCAAAGTATTTCTCATCTTTAACCAAACATGATTTAGAATAGTAATAAAAACTATCAATATCATTATTACAGATATTCTTTTTCATACCCTCTAAAAAATCTAGATACTCCCTTAAGCTAACTGGAATCCCTGATTCTCGGACTTTAAAAAATAGTTTAGAAAACATAAAAATTATTCCCTCTTTGAAAGAAAAGCCAGTCTTTCAAAGAGTTGTACGTCGGCTTCATTTTTAAGTAATGCACCATATAATGCTGGAATAGCATTCTTTTTATCTGTTATATCAATAGTACTTGGATCAACATCATCCACTAAAAGTAATTTTATCCAATCTAACAGTTCAGAAGTAGAAGGCTTTTTTTTAATACCTACGGTCTGTCTAACAGCAAAAAATGTTTTTAGCACGCTATCTATCAAGTTCTTTTTTAAATCAGGAAAATGAACATCTACTATGTCTCTCATAGTTTCTTCATTAGGAAAACTTATGTAGTGAAAAAAGCATCTTCTCAAAAATGCATCTGGTAAATCCTTTTCATTGTTTGAAGTTATTATTACGGCTGGTCTCAATTCGGCTGAAATTGTTTCACCTGTCTCATAAACATAAAATTCCATTTTATCTAGTTCAAGAAGCAAATCATTTGGAAACTCTATATCAGCTTTATCTATTTCATCTATCAAAAGCACTGGCCGTTTTTTTGAAACAAAAGCTTTCCATAATACACCTTTTTTTATGTAATTCTTTATGTTACTGACTTTTTTGTCACCAAGTTGAGAATCTCTTAACCTAGAAACTGCATCATATTCGTATAAACCTTGGTGTGCTTTCGTAGTAGATTTAATATGCCATTGTATTAAAGGAGCGTTGATTGATCTAGCTATTTCTTCTGCTAGCATTGTTTTACCAGTACCTGGCTCCCCTTTAATCAATAAAGGTCGCTCTAAAACTAAGCTTGCATTCACAGCAGATCTTAGTTCACCTGTGGCTATATATTTTGAAGTGCTATTAAACTGATGTTTTGACATATCTAGATTCCTAGACATAATCTAATTCAATTAAAAAAAAATAAAAGTATTTATTTAAATTTTTAAATTTTAGATTGCAACCAGTTCTCTTTTCCTACCTTCTTCACTAGTTCTAAATTAGTTTCCAACCAATCGACATGTTCTTCTTCATTGTCTAGTATATCTTTAAAAAGATCCCTACTTATGTAGTCTTTAACTTTCTCGCTATCTTCAATAGCTTTTTTAAGTTCTTGGATTGCTTTTTCTTCGAGGCTCAAATCACAATTGAGACATTCAATAGGATCCTCTCCGATCATTACTTTATTCATATCCTGAACATTAGGTAAGCCTTCTAAAAACAATATTCTTACAATTATATCATCAGCATGTTTCATTTCATCTATTGACTCCTTCTTCTCATATTCAGCTAAGGAATTATAACCCCAATCGCTAAACATTTTAGAATGAAGAAAATATTGGTTGATTGCCGTCAATTCATTTTTTAAAACATTATTCAAATGATCTATAATTATTTTATTTCCTTTCATAGTGTCTCCAAAATTTTTACTTAAGAATCCATTAAATAATTATTTTTTCAAGGAGAATTTTTAAGAATAAAATATATTAAATAAATACTTGATGAGAATAAGAATCAATACGAGATATAAAATAATGCCCCAAATGATTTGTACTAAGATATTTGAGTAATCTAGATACTTAATAAACTTAGGTTACTTTTAGAATGCTTGATGCATCCTTACTTGCAATCATCTTATCTATAAAATCTAAACATTTTCCACATTTAGGCTTGCAGTAGAAGTACTCATGTAAATCACACGAGTTTTTCATTCCATTTTTCAATGCCTTATTAACTTCTTTACTTGTAATCCCATGACACAAACAAACATACATTCCAATCCTCCCATAAAGTGAAATGTTTAGACAATGATAATGATAGTCAATCTCATTCGCAAGCTTTTATTTATAATTTTCTAAGAAGGATAACTATTCTCACATACCTTAATCTTCGTGTTTTTTAGTTTTGCTAATATTACTTTCTTCTTAATTAATAATGATTCGTTAACAATTTCTAATTTTGATATAAATTAGCTATAGCAATTGCACTTAATATTATGGAAAACACAAGATGTATAAACTAAAATTTTTTAAATTTCTATTTTACAATCTTTGTTTTTATAATAACATTGCATATATATTTTTATAACTTAAAAGAATTAAGCCGCATTTCTAGGGAGTACACCTATGGCTCTTGATCTCAGCCCTTTGTTTCGTGCAACTGTAGGATTTGATCATTTGAATAGAATGCTCAGTGAGTTAACTGATAATCAATTACCTGCATATCCCCCTTATAATATAGTTAAAATGGGTGCCTATTTATATCGTATTACTATGGCCTTAGCGGGATTTGAATCTTCGGACATAAATATTGTTTTGAATGAAGGGGTTCTGGTTGTTTCTAGTAGTGGACCTAGTGAGCCTAAGAACACAGAGTATCTTCATAAGGGAATAGCAACAAGAGGTTTTGAAAGGAGGTTTCAGTTAGCTGAATATATAAAAGTTGGCAATGCTAATATGGACAACGGACTACTTCATATAGATCTAGAAAGAGAATTGCCTGAAAACAAAAAGCCAAGAACAATAAAAAATAGAACTAGTTCTCCAGACAATTTTGTTAAATAATCCAATTATTAAAAATAAACCCCTGCACATTAAAATAACAAGGTTTAATTTGAGATATTGCTAAATCGAAGATTAGTTCTGTCAATTAGAATAAGTCCCAATCATTTCTCAAATATATAAAGGATCAGGTGATCACAGTGACATTTACTTAGTTCATCCAGTTTTTGAAAACTTTGGAGTCATTCCTTTATAAATAAACATACTAGATTCTAAATTGCAGAACCTATCCCATTGCTATCTATTAAAAAATTGATCTTAAAGGTTTTTTATATGTGGCAGGATGAATTTAATGCCAAAGAATTAACTAAATAAATGGGTAACAATACTATCTAATTATAAACATTTTTTATTCTATCCAAATAAAATCACAGTTTCAATGTTCTGACACAAGCTTCATAAACTTTCTCTACTGTTAAGTTTGTCATTAATGAATTTGGATCATTTGTGTCATAACCTGGGGTAAAGATTAATTCAGAATAACTTTCAGGAGTTCTAACAAAACTACACTTTTTTCCCCAAGGGCTGTATATAATATCTTGACTCGGCCCAAATAATCCTAAAGTGGTAACTCCTAAGGAAGCGGCTAGGTGCATTAATCCTGAATCGTTTCCTATAAATAGACTACACCTTTTCATTATAGCCCCAATCTCCATTATCGAAATTTTATTAACTAACAATATTACTTGAGAGCTCTTTAATAACTTTCTAAATTTCATCCCATCTTTTTCCTCATTTGGCCCTCCAAAAACTAAAATATATGCTTTTGGAAAAATATCATTTTCACTTGTTAATTTTTTTAATAATTTTGCAAATTTTTCTATAGGCCAATTTTTTCTTCTCCAATTTGTACTCGGAGCAACAGCAATTAATTTTTTGGACAAATCAAGATTAGCAAAAAATTCTTTGGTTTTTTCTTCATCTTTAGTATTTATAAATACTTTAGGTGCAGGAGGATTATCTTCCTTACCTACCAATCTTCCAAGCGATACTACCCTATGCATAACTTTTTTATTAGTTTTGTACCTTATTACTTTTTTTGCTCTTAAAAATTTACTAAACAAACTATTTCGAAGATCAACTATTATATCCCATGGACCTCTTTCTATTTCTGACCAAGCCTTAAACCAGTGTCCAGCTCTTTTCTGTTTTTGATATGCCATAACACAAATAACATTTGGAACAGATTCAAATATTGGCTTTGTTAAAGGGCTGCAAATCACAGTAATTTCTATATCACCACTAGATTGAGAGTAATAACTTAATAGTCCTGTAGATAGTATCGCATCTCCTAAACGAGTATTTGCAATAAACAAAAGTCTCATCTTATTAAACCTTCAAATTCCTCTGATACTATGTCCCAACTTTTTAGTCTTTTGCTTTCCCTAGAAGCCTTACTCATACGAAAAAACAATTCATCGTCATCCAGCAAACGATTTACATAATTACTATATTGTTCTTCGTGAGAGGTTAAATAGCCTGTAACCCCATTTGTAATTTTTTCAGCTACCGAACCAAGTGGTCTCGCAACTGCTGGAACACCTACTGCCTGAGACTCAGCCAAAGTTAATGCATTCACTTCATTGGGATTAGATGGATATAGATGCACTCTATATTTTCTTAGCTCACTAGCCATTTCAGGATCTGGTAAAGGCGTTTTTACCTTTACTCCATGATTAACTAGAATATCTATTTTTTTTAACAAAGAATCTAATTTTCTATCTTGTCTTTTACTTAGAGAG
>CAYRXL010000010.1:13627-15888 GCA_964428295.1 uncultured Alphaproteobacteria bacterium | reverse complement strand
GAATATATATGCATTTCTGCCCATGGCAACTTTGTGCTAACAAATTTTGACCATATATTTAACAACCAATCTAAACCATTCAATGGATGTGTAGTCACTAAAGCAAGTGGAATAGAGTTCCTCAAAGTGCCACCAGAGTTTATGAAACAGTCACTTACCCCGCTGACTAAAACTCTAACATTAAAACTATTATAGAGATTAGGCAATTTCATCCCATGTCCTTCTCCTTGACATAAAATTAATGGTCTATTTTCATTTACAAAATAGATATTTTTTTTTGACTCCAAAAGACTAGTTTTGCTAGTTAGCCATAAAACTTTTTTTTTAGCTGATGACACATAACTAAATAATTGAGGGTTTTGATGCACTATAAGAATATCACTATTAATAGTTTTAATTTTGCTAATGGGAAACCATGCAATTCCATTCTCAACTATACTATTTTGAATTTTATTAAAAACTCTCACAGTATAACCTCTTTTTGCTAATGCACCTGCAAATCTAGCAACACACTTTTCGGAAGACCCAATAGCCTTTTTATCTGGTGTATCTCCAGTAAAAGATATAGAATCGTCAATAAATGTTATTAACAAATTTGATTCTCCGTATTATACTTAGCTTATAAGTTAAAAAATTATTATGAATTATATTAAACTAAATAACAATTCTAGATCTATAATTGAAGTAGAAGGCAACGACATAGTAGCATTTTTTCAAAACTTAGTAACAAATGATATTCATCCAATTAAAAATAATCAAGTTATATATACCGCTTTGCTTTCACCGCAGGGTAAATATTTAAATGATTTTTTTATTTTTGGATTTGAAGGCAAGATATTTATAGATTGTCATTCTACTGCAAAGACAAATCTGATTGAAAACTTTTCAAGATATTTATTAAGAACAAAACTTAATTTTACTGAGCAAAATAATTGGTCAGTATTTTTAACCAGTGAAAAAGACCTAGATTTTAACTTTATTGATAAATCTAATACAGTTATCAAAAAAGATAATTTAATTTTTTATAAAGATCCAAGAAATCACAATCTTGGCATAAGAGTAATAGGAAAAAATAATTTTCTAAAAAAGTACTTTAAAGAGAATAACTTAAAAACATTTAACCATATAGAATATGAAAATATTAGAATTAAAAATTGCATACCTGAATCTAACAAAGACCTTGAAATTAACAAAAGTTTTATTCTTGAATATGGTTTTGATGAGATAAACGGGGTATCCTTTGATAAAGGCTGTTACATTGGCCAAGAAAATACAGCTAGATTAAAATATAGAGGAAAAATTAAAAGAAAACTAAAACTTACTAAACTAATCAGTGGAAAAATGCCAACTATAGGAAGCAAGCTATATGTTGATAACAAAGAAATTGGCACCATGAAGTCTAGTTCTAATACATTTGGGCTAGCTTTATTAAAGATGAATTACCTCAATGCCAATCAAAACATAATTTCTGATAATAAAGCGGTTATTAAAATAATGTAATGAGTTATTCTTCCTCTAGCATCGCCTGGGCTGCTGCAAGTTTTGCTATAGGAATTCTATATGGTGAACAAGAGACATAATCTAAGCCAACTTTGTTGAAGAACATTACAGACTTTGGGTCTCCTCCATGCTCTCCACAAATACCTATTTTCAACTCAGGTCTAGTCTTTCTTCCTCTATCTATACCAATTTTTAAAAGCTCACCCACTCCATCCTTGTCAATACTTATAAAAGGATCGCTTTCTAATATTTCCTCTTCTAAATAAGTTTGCATAAACCTGCTTGAATCATCTCGGCTGATACCAAGAGTCGTTTGTGTAAGATCATTGGTTCCAAAACTAAAAAACTGAGCAGATTCTGCTATTTGGTCAGCCTGTAAGGCTGCTCTTGGAAGTTCAATCATAGTTCCCACAATATAATTAGTAGACACTCCTTTTTTTATCTTCACATAGTTAAAAGACTCTTCAATATGTTTTTTTATGATGTCTAACTCTTGCTTGGTTAATGCCAACGGTATCATTATCTCTACATTAATATTTTTCCCTGAAGATTCAAACACCTCTGCTGCTGCTTCAAATATAGCTCTACTTTGCATTTTATATATTTCCGGATAAGTGACTCCTAATCTACATCCCCTGTGACCTAACATTGGGTTCAACTCAGACAGCTGAATTATCCTTTTTTTTACATCTTTAGAATCTAATCCTAAAGATTTTGATAAATTCTTGATTTCTTCATCTCCACTAGGAAGAAATTCATGC
>CAYRXL010000010.1:9251-13596 GCA_964428295.1 uncultured Alphaproteobacteria bacterium | reverse complement strand
AAGTATTTGCAAGTATCATTTCTCGCATTGATAATATCCTATTACTATCAAAAATCATATGTTCAGTCCTACATAAACCAATTCCTTCCGCTCCAAATTTTCTTGCCACTTTTACATCACTAGGTGTCTCAGCATTTGCACGAATTCTTAGCTTTCTTGTCTCATCAGCCCAATTCATTAGAACAGAAAAATTTTTAGATAGCTCTGGTTCAACTGTTGCTATCTTACCTAAAATTACTTCTCCTGTAGAACCATTTATCGTAATTATATCTCCTGACTTTACTTTTATATTTCCTACAAAAAAACTATCATAACTTTCTTCAATGTTTATTTCTGACGCACCTGACACACACGGTCTCCCCATGCCTCTTGCCACTACAGCAGCATGGCTCGTCATTCCTCCCCTAGCAGTCAATATTCCATTTGCAGCATGCATACCATGAATATCTTCAGGACTGGTTTCAGTTCTAACTAATATTATTTTTTCTCCTACTAAAGCCATAGACTCTGCTTCATCTGCATGAAAAACTACCCTCCCTGAAGCCGCTCCTGGGGATGCAGGTCAGCCCTTAGTCAAAACATCTTTTTCTGCTTCAGGATCTAACATCGGATGAAGAAGTTGTTCTAAACTTTCTGCATCTATTCTTTTTAATGCAGTGTTTTTATTTATCAACCCCTCTTGGACTAAATCAATTGCTATTTTAATTGCAGCTGATGTTGTTCTTTTTCCAGACCTAGTTTGCAAAATCCAGAGTTTCTCTTTCTGAACAGTAAATTCTACATCCTGCATATCACAATAATGCTTCTCGAGCTTACTAAAAACATCAATTAGTTTACTATATACTCTAGGCATCATTTCCTCTAACGAAGCCTTTTCAGAATTTTGATCTTTCTTAGATTTTATAGTTAAATGTTGAGGAGTCCTAATTCCTGCAACTACATCTTCACCTTGCGCATTTATCAAGAATTCTCCATAAATTTCTTTTTCTCCACTAGAAGGATTCCTAGTAAATGCTACTCCAGTACAACAATCTTCACCCATATTACCAAAAACCATAGATTGAATATTTACGGCTGTACCCCAATCATCAGGAATATTATTAATTTTTCTATAAGTAATTGCTCTTTGATTCATCCAACTTCTAAAAACTGCCCCAACAGCACCCCATAACTGAACAATTGGATCCTGAGGAAAGTTCTCTCTGGTTTGATCTTTTACTATTTTTTTATATTTTTCTGTTATTAAAATCCAACTATCTGCTGAAAGTTCTGTATCTAATATTACACCATATTTTAATTTTTCTTCTTCAATTACACTTTCAAACTCTTCATGAGGAATTGATAATACCACATCTGAATACATTTGAATAAATCTTCTATAACTATCATAAGCAAATCTCTTGTCATTGCTTGCTTTGGCCAGAGCTTTTACAGTTTTATCATTTAATCCCAAATTTAATACTGTATCCATCATTCCTGGCATTGATGCCCTAGAACCTGACCTTACTGATACTAAGAGAGGATTTTTTTCTCCTCCAAATTTACAGTTGAGCAAAGCTTCTATCTTCTCTATAGCAACTTCAACATCACTCTTAAGCAGATCAGGATAAACATTTTTATTTTTAAAATAGTAGTCACAAACTTCAGTAGTGATAGTAAAGCCAGGTGGAACAGACAGACCCAAATTATCCATTTCAGCTAAATTTGCTCCCTTACCCCCTAATATTTCTCTCATTTGAGCATTTCCTTCTGCTTTTCCTAGGCCAAAACTGTACACCCATTTTTTCATATTTAGATACCCTTCATGATTTTTGATATATCTATTACTCCAAGTATTTTTTCTCTTACTCTTGCAAGAAGTCTCAGTCTATTAAGCCTTTTATCCTCATCTTGATCATTTATAAGTAAATTACCAAAAAAGTCTTCTAAAGGTTGGTTCAATTTTAGTAAAGAATTTAAAGAATTAGAATATTCTAAGTCCTTTTTATACGAAATATTAATTAATGATTGCCAAAGTAACTTTTCTTCTTTCGCAAACAAAACCTTTTTCTCAGAATTTTCTAAAGCAGAAAATTGCTTTTTATTTTTTTTCTCTTCTGTCTCCAAAATGTTCGCAACTCTCCTGTACATAGATAATAACTTTTTTCCCTTATTGGATTTAAAATAATCATCAAGTACTTGTAATCTATTAATAATATTTAATAAATTTTCTTTTTCTAAATCCATCTCGAAGGAATTAATTATATTTGGACTAAATCCCTTTAAATCCCTAACATAAAAACTTAATCTCTCTGAAA
This sequence comes from uncultured Alphaproteobacteria bacterium, assembly GCA_964428295.1. GTDB lineage: Bacteria > Pseudomonadota > Alphaproteobacteria > TMED109 > TMED109 > CAYRXL01. The sequence continues at coordinate 11,299 of CAYRXL010000010.1, read as the reverse complement.
AAAAATCACAAAGCTTATTTATAACCTCATATGCATCGTCATGACTAGAGTATAGTCTTTTATATTCCCCATTCTTCGCTGAGAATATAAGAAGCTGTTTTAAATTTAAGGAAAAACTGCCCTCCATAATTATCCGTATTACCCCTAGCGCACTTCTTCTCAGACCATTAGGGTCTCTCGAACTAGTGGGAATTTCATTTATAAGAAAAAATCCTACTAGATTATCAATTTTATCAGATAAGGCTATTACCTTTCCAACAATAGTATCAGGAACCCTATCTTCAGGTCCAGATGGTTTGTAGTGTTCTTTTATGGCCTTGGCTACAGTAATACTTTTACCATTTTCAATAGAATAATAATAACCCATTTTACCTTGAAGCTCAGGAAATTCATTAACCATATTAGAAATCAAATCATTTTTACAAAAACCTGCTGCTTGAATAGCACATTCTGTATCAGTTTTAGAAAATTTTAATTCTTTTGCAATTTTGGCCGATAATTTTTTTATTCTGCTTATCTTATTCCTCATGTTTCCCAACTTTGCATGAAATATGAGGTCGCTTTAACTTGATAGATTATCATCGAATTTAATCTTCTTATCTAATTCCCAAAAAAACTGAGCATCAGACAATCTAGCATTCAATACCTTTTCATTTCCTTTTATAATTGAACTACCTTTATCATTAGGGTCAATATTAGATACAATAATGAACTTATTAGTCAGTTTTTTATTTTTTTTATCTTTTAGAGGAAAGTATCTTTGTTTAGTCTGCATTGAAGAAATTAAGACCTCTTCGGGTAAGTCTAAAAAAGATGAATTAAATTTTCCTATAAATATTGAAGGCCATTCAACTAAGTTTGTTACTTCTAATAATAACTTATGTTCTGGAATAAATAACAAATTATTCTTGGATATCAAATCATTCACATTTTTTTTAATAATCTTTTCTCTTGATACTTGATCAATTATTACTTTATGGTCTCTTAAATCGTTTAAATATTGCTGTGCTGAAGTAATCTTTATTTTACCAGTGGAATGCACTTGATGTCCTAGAGTATAATTTACACTTTTGATGTTTCCCAAACTGAAATTTAATTTCTCCCCACCTAAAATACATAGAACAGAATGCAATGGTCTAATCCATTTAAGTCGTTGTTTTCCCCATAGCATAGATTTTTTCCAAGGAAAGTTAGTTAATTTTTCTGTTAATATTCTTGAAATTTTATCTTCAATTGAAATATTAAGATTATCCACTTTAGCAAAGTAAAAAAAACCATTCTCTGTTTTTCTTTTTATTAATTTCTCCTTAGTTAATTTTTTAGACTTTAAAAACCCTTTTATTGCTGATTCAGAAGCATCAACTCTTGGACCTCTTATTTCTTTAAAATTATTTTTTCTCTCCTCTTCTATGTTTTTTATTATAAAAACTAATCTTCTAGGAGTATAGAACCTATAGTGGTCTGAAAAAAAAATATTTTCCTTAACAAAGGAATCTAAAATACTTTTTTCAATACTTTTAGAGCCTTCAATTTTCTTCCCTCTTTTTTTGTAACCATAAATTACAACACAACTTAGCTATTGACCTTACCCTTCTTATATAAGACGTTCGTTCTGAAACAGCTATACTTCCTCTAGCATCTAGTAGATTAAATAAATGACTAGCTTTTATACATTGCTCATAAGCAGGCATTATTAAAGATTCTTCAATTAGCCTATTTGCTGTTCTTTCTGCATCATTGAATTGCAATATTAGCGCACTAATATCTACAATATTAAAATTATACTCTGATTGTTCTATCTCATTCTGAAGGTGAATATCCTTATATGTGATCCCCTCATTATTCCATTTTAGATTAAATACATTCTCCACCTCTTGTATATACATAGCCAACCTCTCTAAACCATAAGTTATTTCACCTGAGATTCCGCTCGCTAGATCGGAACACAAAATAGCTGCAACATTACCCACTTCTAGGGTTGTATCTGCTCTTCTGAGAGGAGCTCTATTTGCATAGCTTGTTAACATTTTTCTAAAATTCTTTACACC
>CAYRXL010000010.1:0-9241 GCA_964428295.1 uncultured Alphaproteobacteria bacterium | reverse complement strand
AAAACACTGTATTCCACCCATTTGTTGAAAATAAGTAAATTGAGTAATTTCCATACCATTACACCTAACCTCCCAACCTAAACCTGATGCTCCTAAAGTAGGACTCTCCCAATCATCTTCAACAAACCTAATGTCATTATTCTTTGTACTAATACCTAAGTTTTCTAAACTTTCTATGTATAGCGTTTGAATATTTGAAGGAGAGGGCTTAAGGATAACCTGAAATTGATAATATTGTTGTAATCGATTTGGATTTTTACCATATCGTCCATCTGTTGGCCTCCTACAGGGTTGTACATATGCACATTTCCATTCTTCTGTACCTAAACACCTTAAAAGTGTGGAAGGGTGAAATGTCCCTGCTCCAACCTCCATATCGTAAGGTTGCATTATTACACATCCTTTGGAAGACCAAAATAATTGCAATTCCATGATTATACTTTGAAATGAATATATGTTTTTGCTATATGCTGACATAAGTCTTTTATATGTATGAATTTTTATTAAAAATCTATAATTATTTTAATATGGACAATCTACATTGTCACACTTAGGTGAATCTTTTTCGAAATAATTTCCACAGACAGGACACTGATTTAAAGCTTCTATTTCTTCTTCATCATTATTATTTTTATTACGTTTTTTACTTAGATTATTTTTTTGATGCAAGAATCTTTCATACAACTTAAAACCGTACCATATTACAACAATGATAAGAAACAGTAAAAATATTTTAGGCAAACTAAATCCCAACATTAAAAATCACGCAATAGTACTATTTACAATTTAAATAAATATTAATAACTAAAACCCGTATTTACTCCAGACTATTCTTTCTTTTAACAATTCAAAGAATCGATCCATTAATTCTTCAGAAGCAGAAGTATTAGTTATAGAAAAACGTTGTTTAAGCCAAGATACTTTTTTAGTAAAATCTCTAAATTTTACCTTCTTTCCGTATCTTTCCTTCATAATCAGATTAATGTTCCCGATGCCATCGACAAGACCTAGGCTTTTAGCATCAGCACCACTCCATATTCCTGCATTAAAAAGCTCTTTATCTGTTCCTTTTAATCTTCGCCCTCTTCTATTTTTTACCCATTTTATGAATTGCATATGCAAATCCTTTTGAATCTTTTTGATTTGTTTTATATCTTGTGTTCTTTCAGGTAAGAAGGGATCTAGCATTCCTTTATTTTCTCCTTCAGCATAAACCCTTCGTTCTATACCTAGTTTTTTTATAGCCTCTACCGCACCAAAACCAGAAGAAATCACTCCTATACTTCCAACTATTGAACCTTCCATAGCAAATATTTCATCTGCAGCACAAGACAGCCAATATCCCCCAGAAGCAGCCAAGTCTTCTATAAATGCGTATACTGGCACATCCTTTTCTTTTGATAATTCCCTTATTTTTTCTGAAATAAGGGCAGATTGAACTGGAGAACCACCAGGAGAATTAATAATAAGTGCAACTGCCTTAACATTTTTTAATGAAAATGCTTTTAGCAAAGCATCAGATAATTCATTTATATTTAAACTTCCTCTACTACCTAATCTTCCCCCTGAAGCAATAATACCCGTCATCCTTATTACAGAAACTAAATTACTCCTGGCGCCGAAAAAATACTTTAACATTAAAACTCCTCTAATGAGTTATTTTCATCTAAATAAGCATAAATAAATAAACATAAAACAGAACCATTTAAAAAAAAACTATTTTCATAAGTTAAAAATAAAATTTTTGAAATTTGGCCTTTTTAAAATCATAAATTATAATTTCTAGTATATAAATATTTTTAATTAAAGATTGAAGAGATAATGATTATAATTTATGTATGTAATATTCTCGAATTTACATGTTTTTATGTGATCTATTAGAATTATTATGGAAACCTAATTTGTCTAAACTTCTTCTAAAAAATAAGAATGAAAAAAAGGTAAATCTAAATTTTAGCACCTCCTTAGTACAAAGGGATTTAGATAATGTTAATAATTTAATATTAACTAATCTAGAATCCCACGTCCCTCTTATTCCAAAGCTAGCTAAACATCTAATCAATTCCGGGGGTAAGAGGATTAGACCCTTATTAACTCTATTATCTGCTAATTTGTGTGAATACAAATCAGGCAATCGCCATATTAACCTAGCTGCATGTGTAGAATATATTCATATGGCCACATTACTTCATGATGATGTAATAGACGAAAGTTCTATGAGAAGAGGTGTTTACACAGCTAATAACTTGTGGGGAAACAAAGCTAGCGTACTTGTAGGAGATTTTCTTTTCAGCAAAGCATTCGAAATAATGGTTAACGATGGTTCTTTAAAAGTATTAAATATTTTATCTGAAACTTCCAATGTCTTAGCACAAGGCGAAGTTATGCAACTAAGTATTTCCAATAACATAGAAACCTCAAAAGAAAATTGCTTGAAAGTTATAGAAGATAAAACAGCTAAATTATTCGAGGCTGCTACAAGTGTTGGTGGTGTAATAGCCAAAGTAAACAACGAAAAAATTGAAAAACTTGCCAAACTAGGAAAACATATAGGCACTGCATTTCAATTAATTGACGACGCTATGGATTATAAGGCTGAAAGCAAAAACATTGGAAAGCAAAAAGGTGATGACTTTAGAGAAGGAAAAATTACTCTCCCAGTAGTTCTAGCAATAACTAAAGGAAATTACTCTGAAAGAAAATTCTGGAAAAGAGTCATAGAAGATCTGGAGCAAAATGACGATGATTTTGAAAAAGCAATATATTTAATTGAAAAACATAATGCTATAGAGGAAACCATAGAAATGGCTATAAAACAGTCAAACCACGCTAAAACTTTACTAAAGTTTTTCCCTCAAAACTCCTTTAACGAAGCAATAAATGAAATAGCTGAATTTTCAGTTAATAGAAACTTTTGATTTTCTAGTTGAATTAAAACTCAGCTCAATTATAACCCAAAAAAGTATCATTACTGTCTACCAATGAAGCAGTTTTAATTATTGCATAACATTTATCGCCTACAATAATATTTAATCGTTCATAAGATATTTTGGTTATATGAGCACAAAAAGAGCTTTCACCAAAGACTAAGTCTACCTCAACCAAATTTTCTACTATTTCAACACCTTTAATTTTTACTAATAGAATATTTAGAGCACTTATACTTTTTGGAGCCTGTTTAGCTAATATGACTTCATTTGCTCTCACTCTTAATAAAACCTCATCCCCAATTTTAGGTTTAAGAGAAGATATGTACATCTTATTTTCTTCTATTATTAACTCGCTTATATTTTTGTCATTATTTTTATTAATTACTTTCCCAACCAAAAAACTACTTTGTCTATTTTTCTCAAATACTTTTTTTCTCAAACTGTTAAATACATCGTAAGTATTACCATTTTTTATAATTTTACCTTTCTCAAAATATGCTATATTTTTTGCTAATCTTAAAACCTCTTCTGTTGAGTGGCTCACATATATAATAGGAATATTAAATTCTTTGTTAATCTTTAGAATGTAAGGTATCAACTCTGATTTTCTTTTAATATCGAGAGATGATAGAGGCTCATCCATAAGAAGAACCTCAGGTTCCATCATAAGTGCCCTTCCTATGGCAACTCTTTGTTTTTCACCTCCAGATAAATTATAAGGCTTTCGTCTCAGTAAATGATCAATATCAAGTAACTCTATTATATATGATAACTTAGTCCTACGTCTGTGTCGTGGGACAAACCATTTACCAAAATTCAAATTATTTTTAATATTAAAATGAGGAAATAGTCTAGAATCTTGAAATATGTACCCTATTTTTCTTTCATAGGCAGGACAAAATATCTTGTTTTCAGTATCATTTAATATTTTATCTCCTATTTTTATTTTTGCTAGATCGGGTTTTAACAAACCTGCTATTATATTAATTACTGAAGTTTTACCTGCCCCAGAAGGTCCATAAAAGGCCGTAATACCAGACGAAATACTTAAATTCACATCTAAATGAAAGTTCCCCAACTTAGTATCGATATATATATTAAGTTTCATTTTCTGTTAATTTTTTATTTAACTTTTTAGAAATTATTTCTGAAAAAATTAAAGCCATCATTGATACCACTATAGAGATAATAGTTAATCTGAATGCCATTTGTTCTCCATCTGGAATTTGTAAAAACATATATATTGCAGAAGATAAAGTTTGCGTTTCACCTGGAATACTAGAAACAAACGTAATAGTAGCTCCAAATTCTCCTAGAGCCCTAGCAAAACTAAGAGTAAAACCAACTAATATTCCTGGTAAAATTAATGGGAGAGTTACCAACATAAAAACAGATAATTTAGTTGCTCCTAAAGACATCGCAGCGTTTTCTATTTTTTTATCAACGAGTTCTAAAGACAGTCTCACTGATCTTACTAGCAAAGGAAATCCCATAATTGCTGCTGCTAATACCGCTCCTGTCCATTTAAAAGCAAAGCTTATACCTAAATATTCATATAAAAATTTTCCTATAAATCCATTTTGGCCAAAAGAAACTAGTAACATATATCCCACTACAACAGGAGGAAGCACCAAAGGTAAATGAACCAAGGTATTTAAAATAGATTTTCCGTAAAATTCGAATCTAGCAAGTATTAAAGCCACAAATATACCCGCTGGCAAACTTAACACTGATGACCATATTGCTACCTTAAAAGACAAAAATACAGCGACTTGTTCTTCTGGGGTTATAAACATACTAATCCTTAGTTTTCATCAAAAAAGATAAATCCCCATTTTTCAAAAATTTCTTTAGATTTATTATTTTTTATATAATTGACCACTTCTAATACTCTATCTGTTTTCTTACCTTTAGTTATTGCTATAGGATATACTATCCTGCGATGATATTTTCTGGGTATATATGAAAGCGTCATCACATTTTTTTCAGCTACACTGTCAGAGTGATATACTAGTCCATAACTAGATTCATTCCTAGATACTAAATGGAGAGCTGACCTTACATTATCACATTGAGCTAAATTATATTTTACTTTCTCCCAAATTCCTAAATTAACCAAGGCCTCTTTAGCATAAATTCCTGCAGGAACAGCTCTAACAAAAGCTAATGCAATACGTTTCTCAGAATTTATTAAAAGATCTTTATAATTAAAGTTTTTGTTATCTTTAATTAAATTATAATTATCTATACTAGAGATTACTACCAATCGATTAGATAATAAATTGATAGTAGTATTTTTTTCTAGCATATTCAATTTTTCTAAATAACCAATCCAATCTCTACTAGCTGATAAATATATGCTTGCAGGAGCACCGTTTTCAATTTGCTTCGCTAGAGATGAGCTAGATCCATACGATACAATTGTTGATATATTGAAATCATTCTTTAAATTGTTTAATATCTCAGTTAAAGAATCTCTAAGACTTGCAGCTGAAAATATCAAAACTTTATTTTCGTTAACTTCTTGCGCATTTGTGTTAAATAAAAACAGGAAAAATAAAATAAAAATAAACTTAAGCTTTAATGATAATTTTTTTGATAGTTTCATTGCTATACCATCTTAAAGTTAAATAAATAAGGCTGTATATGAAAGTACGTAGGGAAGAATATAAGATAATAATATTTTTTTAAATAGTTAAATGAATAATATTATAGAAAACATTGTAAAAAACACAGTTGTTGCGTTAACAGTAAGTTTTGTAGCTCTAAGTCTTGGCGCGGCATTTGGAATTTTATCTGGAAGAGAAAATGGAGTATTTATTGGAATACTCTCCGCTGGAATAATAGCCATTATAACTAGTATATTGGGAGGAACAAAGGTTCAATGTTCTGGACCCACAGCCCCTATGACTGCAGTTATTACTCCTATAATATTAGCTACAAATATAGGTATTATCAGCACATGGGCAACGGGTGAAATTGAGATCAAAAATGCAAATCACTTTATAAATACAGTCATTCTATTATCTGGAATTATAACCATTTTTTGTGGCATACTAAAGCTTGGCAAGTACATAAGCTTTATACCCTCACCAGTTATTTCAGGCTTCATGAATGGGATAGCCATTTTAATAATAATCTCACAAATAGGCAAACTATTCGGAATAAATAATTTCTCTAGAATTGAAGGAGATATGTTTGTTAATCTGTCAATAGTTATTTTAACACTAGCAATCATATTTCTTACTCCTAAATTAATTAGCATAACAAAAAATAAATTTTTAAGAATTATTCCGGGTTCGCTTTTAGCGATACTTGTTATCAGTATTTCAATAAACATATTTGATGTAAATGTTGAGATGTTAATCAAAGATAAAATTGATATTAATAAAGATTTTATTATGAATATAGTTAGCGGTCAGTTTTCAACTAATTATGACTTTATATTTATATTGGCAGCATTACCTTTCGCATTCCAACTTGCTCTACTATGCTACCTTGATACACTAATTACTACCCTAGTGATAGAAAGAATGACTAGATCAAAATCTAATTATAATAAGGAGCTTGTTTCACAAGGTATTGCAAATAGCTTAATTACTACCTTTGGTGGTATTCCAGGAGCTCAAGCCACTATTAGATCAGTTCTAATGGTTAAAGAGGGCGCTAGCTCTAGATTAGCAGGAATACTAGTAGGCATATTCGTAATCATCCAATTGTTTTTATTTTTTGGTTTAGTTTCTTTTATACCTCAGGCAATTTTTGTAGGAATTTTAATAAAAGTAGCCTACGATATATTTGATTGGCAACCAATAATTTCCTGGACAAAGGATAAAATTAATAGAAAAGAAGTTAAAAATGATTTTACCGATAGCTACATCACTTACGTAATTCTTACAACGTTTATAACAGTTGTTTTTAATTTAAACCTTGCCGTAATAGGAGTAACATTATTGTATTATCTTATAAAAAAACTATTATAGAAACATCTGTGAAAATATTTCTAATTACCTATTTTGTGATTTTAGTTTCAGTTGCTATTATTGTAACATATAAATATATAGAGGTAGTATGATTACAACAACAGGAATTTTATATGCTTACCTATCCTGATTATAAAATAATTACAACTAAAAGAGATGATGGGTCAATAATAATAAAATCAAGTTTAAAGATTGAAAACATCAATAAAAATTATGGTTCTCAATTTATCAGTATATGTAATAAATTTCCTGATAATATCTGGTTAGCAGAAAAACATGGTGGTGACTGGAACAAACTAAACTACAAAGATGCATTGCAAAATATACTATCCATAGGGCAAGCTCTCTTAGACTTAGGTCTTAATCAAAACAAAGGAGTAATGATACTTTCAGGAAACAGCATTAAACATGCAGTTTTAACTGTTGCTGCCATGTCAGTAGGCATACCAGTTTCTCCTATTTCAGTTGCATATTCCACAATGAGCAAAGATTTTTCTAAACTAAACCACTGCTATCGGACAATTGAACCAGGTTTGGTTTTCGCAGAAGATGAAAATGTTTTTGAAAAAGCAATAAAACACTTGGATTTAAAATCTACAAAACTTTTATTAGCTAAAAAATCAAGTTTATTTAATAATTCAATTTCTTTTTTAAAATTATTGAAAACAACCCCTAAAAGTAACTTATTAGATATAATTAAAAATATTGAATCTAAAGATGTAGCAAAATACTTATTTACTTCTGGCTCCACCGGAATGCCAAAGGCTGTTATAAATACCCATCAGATGCTTTGTACAAATATTGAACAGGCCATTAAAGTAATGGCAAAAGAAAACCTAAAGGATACCACACTTCTGGACTGGCTGCCATGGAACCACACTATGGGGGGAAATCACATTTTTAATTTAGTAGTTTGGCGCGGTGGGACATTATACATTGATAATGGAAAACCAATCCCAGGGTTATTTGAAAAAACAATAAATAATTTAAAAGAATTATCCCCCACATCCTACGTGTCAGTACCTGCAGGTCTAATCATGTTACTAAACCACCTAAAATCAGATAAAGATTTGAGAACCAGTTTTTTTAAAAACCTCGTTTCTATCCATTATGGTGGGGCATCTCTTCCCCCTGAAGTTTGGTATGGAATAAAAAAACTATCAAAAGAAACTTATGATAAAGAAATATATTTAGCATGTGGATGGGGATCTACTGAAACTGCACCAGTTTCTACCCAAACATACTTTCACCTTGATAGGCCTGGAAACATAGGTCTTCCTCTACCCGAAGTTGAAATAAAAATGGTACCTAACGGAACTAAAATGGAACTCAGAGTACGAGGTCCAAATGTTACTCCAGGCTACCATAAGAGACCTGATCTAACAAGCAAGGTATTTGACGAGGAAAAATTTTATTTAATAGGAGACGCAGGCAAATTAATAGATAAAAACGATCCTGGAAAAGGGATAGATTTTGACGGAAGAGTAGTAGAAAATTTTAAGCTTCTATCTGGAACCTGGGTTGATGTAGGTACATTAAGAATAAAAATAGTTAATGCATGCAACCCACTTATACAAGATGCCGTAATTGCAGGACATGATAAAGATTATATTGGTATTTTAGCGTGGCTTAATATAGAAGGATGCAAAAATTTTCTAAATCTCAATAATGAAACAAAATTAGTTGATCTTATGAAAAACAAAAGTTTGTTAAGTCGATTAAGAGAACTCATTAGAAGACACAATCAACTCAATCCTGGATCAAGCACAAAAGTAAAAAGACTTGTCTTGATGGAACAACTGCCAAGTTTTGATAACAACGAAATTACTGACAAAGGTTATATAAATCAATCTGCAACACTTGCATCAAGGCAAAATTTAGTAAAACTATTATATGAAAATAAAACAAATAAAGTTCTAGTCATATAGACCTATTTATTCAAATTAGACTATCTTACTTTCAATTTCATATAAATAATTGTTCGATACGTTAAAAAAATAAGTTTTTTTTCTCAAAGATTGAAACAATTCTACAGACTTTTTATAAGTGTAGTTGTTTGTTTCATTCATAATTGGCTTCCAAGTACTACCTTTAAAACCTTTTGGTTTTATCTTATCTCTGTAAAGCAGAGCATATTCACAAAAAAAGCATATATCAGCTAAAGTTAGTTTATCTCCCAAAATATATTTTTTTTTATGAGACTTTAAACAATTTTCAATACCTGTCATAAAATTTACGTAAGCAGTCTCTGTATCTCTCCTTAAAGATTCTGAGTATTCACCACTCAAAATAGATAAGAAATATAGCTGTGTAGATTTAGCAAAAATT
>CAYRXL010000009.1:11557-22928 GCA_964428295.1 uncultured Alphaproteobacteria bacterium | reverse complement strand
CAGGACATGTTACTATGCAAAAGATTAAAGAAAATATGGACAAGCAAAAACAATACTGTTTTAGTGCTCCTTTTTATACCCTTGGTCCACTTACTACAGATATTGCTCCTGGTTACGACCATATCACTTCTGCTATAGGAGCTGCACAAATAGGATGGTATGGAACAGCGATGTTATGTTATGTAACTCCTAAAGCACATTTAGGGCTCCCCAATAAAAAAGACGTAAAAGATGGAATAATAGCCTATAAATTAGCAGCTCACGCTGCCGATTTAGCTAAAGGACATCCTGGAGCACAAATAAGAGATAACGCATTATCAAAAGCACGCTTTGAATTTAGATGGGATGACCAATTTAATTTATCTCTGGATCCTGACACAGCAAAAGACTATCACGATGAAACTTTGCCAAAACAATCTATGAAGGTAGCGCATTTTTGTTCTATGTGTGGACCGAATTTTTGTTCTATGAAAATAACACAAGAAGTAAGAGACTATGCATCAAAATTAAATATTTCTCCTGAAAAAGCTATTGATACCGGAATGAAAAATAAATCTGAAGAATTTAAAGCAAGCGGTTCAAAAATTTATAAAAAATTTTAATTTTTTAAGATTTACTAAATATAATACTTTTAATCTTAGTAGGTATTAAATGAAATTTATATTTTTTATTATTTTGCTCATCAAAATTTTTTTAACAAACAATCAAGTTTTTTCGGTAGACTACAAACATACTAGTGATTTGATTTTTTCAGCATATTTAGGTGGTTTTAAATTAGCCGAAGCAAAAGGAAAAATTGATTTTACTAATGATAATTACTCAGTCTACTTCAAAGCCTACTCTTCTGGTCTAATAGGTTTACTAATAAAATGGGAACAGGAGGTAAAAGTAGAAGGGAGTAAAAACAAGAATTATTTACTTAAACCTAAATTATATAGTAGTACTGATAAAAGAAAATTAAAAGAAGGACATATGAAATTAAAGTTTAAAGATGGAGTGCCAGTAATAATGTCTGCACAACCAGATCCTAGAAATGACAATAGAAGAAAAAATATTACTAAAATCCTAATATTAGATACATTAGATCCTGTTTCTGCAGTTATATCATTAGGTCTACATATTTCAAAAACCAACGATTGTAGGAATAAACAATCAGTTTACGATGGAAAAAGAAGATTTGATTTAATATTGCAAGACTTAGGAACGGAAATACTACCTAAAAATAGTATTTTAAAGAAGGATAGATTTTCCATAAAATGTAGTCTAGAAATAAAAAGAATTGCAGGATATACCTCCAAGGAACTAAAAAAACATCCAACCGATGGAATCATATGGTTTAATAAGATAGAAAAGTCTGATATATATATTCCTGGAAAAATTCAAATAGAGACTTTTTATGGAAAATTTGTAAGTTACCTTCAAGAAAACAAATAAAAGAGGAACATATGAAAGCTGTAGTATGTGAGGCTTGGGGGCCTCCTGAAAAATTAATTATTAAAGATGTAGAAAGCCCAAAAGTTAATAACTTTGCAGTAAAGGTAGAAGTATGGGCAGCTGGAGTTAATTTTCCTGATGTATTAATAATCCAAGGAAAATATCAATACAAGCCTGAATTCCCTTTTATTCCTGGTTCTGAGATAGCTGGAAAAATAATTCAAATTGGCTCAAATGTGACAAAATTTAAAATAGGTGATAGGGTAATGGCTGTAACTGGTCATGGTGCTTTTGCAGAAGAGATTGTAATTGCTGAAAACAAATTAACCATGATACCTAACGGTATTGACTATGTTACGGCAGCTAGCATGAGTTTGACATATGGAACTTCTGCATTTGCATTGATTCAAAGAGCCAAACTATTAGAAGATGAAACTGTTTTAATACATGGAGCTGCTGGAGGTGTCGGAATAACCGCTATAGAAATAAGTAAAGCTATGGGGGCTAAGGTAATAGCAACTGCAGGAAATAAAGATAAATTAAATATCGCAGAAAAACACGGAGCAGATTATTTAATAGACTATTCAAAAAATAAATTTAAGGATCAAGTAAAAGAAATTACACAAGGGAAAGGCGCAGATGTAATCTATGACCCAGTAGGAGGTGATGTTTTTGACCAATCTTTAAGATGTATAGCTTGGAATGGAAGATTGTTAATTATAGGTTTTGCATCTGGAAGAATAGCATCAGCACCAACAAACCTTCCCTTACTAAAAAATTGTTCAATTGTAGGGGTTTTCTGGGGTGCATGGAGAGATAGAAACCCAACTGGTCATTCTAAAAACATGGACCAAGTCTTCCAATGGTGGAAAGAAAAAAAGATAAACCCCAGAGTCTCTCTGACTTTCACAATGGAAAATACAAAAGATGCACTTTACGCACTTATTTTAAGAAAAGTAACAGGAAAAGCAGTTATAAAAATAAGAGACTAGAGATTAATCTCCATTATATTTATCTAAAACCTTTTTTGATCCTTCATGTATAGCAACAGGAAAATCATTACTAATATTAATAAATCTATTAATTTTGTTCTGCTCTGAAGCTCTAATTAAAGCATCTGTTATCCTCTCTGCATGATTATCTGGAAAATCTATAGTTGATAATAGTACCATATCATTAAAATCATATACAAGTTTTGCCTTTTGCTTACCATATTTTTTAAAATAATCTACACCAAGAACATATTTTTTTGCTACTTGCCTAGAAAGTATTACTAACGGAATTTGCCCAGAAGAAAACAAACCATGTAATCTATCAAAATCCTTAGCACGAGCTGGTCGAGCTTTAGCTTCAGGTAAATATTCTCCTAATATATTGACTATTTTTTTTGTAAAATCATATGATTCGGCATCCTGACGAGTACACATAATCAACATATGTATCTGTCTGTATACATTCCACTGTCCCCATGGAGCATGCCCCATAGTAATAAAAGAGAAAGGTAACAGAGCTAATTTTAAAAAGTATCTTCTATACAATTTTCAATAAATAAAAACAATACTAGTGAGACCCTGTAAATAGGGTCTCACTAAATATGTGATTACATACGATATTTATCAAATACATCTAAATTTAGAACAGCAGTTACAACAAAGTTTGGTACATCAACTACTTGTCCTACCCTTAGATCAACCGCTACCGAACATAGAATATACGCTTGTTCCGGAGTTAAACCATGCTCACGCTGAAGATAATCTATCATCTGAATTAAAGCATGCCTTGCCGCAATAGTTAAATCTTCAGACATATTCTCAAGATTTAATATTTCAGTTGAATCTAAATAAGTATGAGATGGAGGAATTTCACCCTTTGGTTTTTTAGGAATTCCAACAGTTTGGTAAAATCGTGTAGGTTCCATATCTCTTATATCATCATTACCAACCGTTACAGGCATATCTAAATTTTTACCATGCCCCAATAATACCTTGGTTCTAACAGTAACAATTGACCCTATCTCTATAGCTGTACCAGATACTTCTCCATCTCCTTGGGCATAATGAACATCTCCTGCAAAAAGGCCACAACCATCTATAAAGCAAGGAAAAATTATTTTAGTTCCAACTTGCATTTGCTGTACATCCATATTACCTCCATTTTCTCTAGGTGGTATAGTTCTTAAGCAATCATCAGCATGACTTCCACCTTCACCACAAACAGCTGCAGGTAATGCACCTCCTGTCGAAGGTCCAAGTACTACTCCTCCTGCTGTAGCCAAGTCAGCTTCACGAGCTTTCCAGGATTGGACTTCTGGTAAACCTGGCAATACACCTATAGAGCCTGGAAATGCTTCATATGGAACTGTAATACCTGGCATTCCATCAGATACTGCACCATTTCTAGTGAGTTTCCAATTTACTATGTATGGGTCAGGAAAAAGATCTCTTAAAAATCCAAATCCAGGAGCTATTACTGTATATCCATATTCATCGGGTGCAATATCAAGCAATTCAACCTCCAGTGCATCTCCTCTTTTTGCACCATTGATATATACTGGACCAGTCATAGGATGAACTAATCCCAAGTCAACTGTAGACAAATCATCCGCAGTGGAATCTAATGTGAATTCACTATCTAGTGCATCTCTTGTATGTAATGAGATTATGTCTCCAGGATTAGCCTTTGCCACCATAGGTATAGCTGGGTGATACCTATTAAAACAGTTCTTATCATCTATACAATGATTTCCCTTCTTTGTAACTTCTACTATAGTTTTCCATTTTTGATCTGTTGTATCAGACTTTGCTAAGAAAGATAAAAACAGGAAGGGTAGTAGAAGAATATATATTGTTTTAAACATTAAACCTCCCATTTATGTATAAAAAAAATATTTATAATCTTTGTATTATAGACTATACTTTAATGATTAATTATCAAGTAAAACTATAATTTATTTAATATTACTTAACCTAAAAGAAATTTCTATGTTGTTAAAAAAAATTTTTAAATTCTTAATAACAACTAATGTTTATCTAGTATTAATTAGCTCAGTTATTGCCAAAGATTCTATAAAAATAGGAATATCCACATTTTTATCTGGAGGTGCAGCATCAAGTTTTGGTGTTCCATTAAAAGAAAGCATGGAACTTATCCTAGACGCAATTAATGAAGGTACAGTTCCACCTCCATACAACTCAAAAGGAATAGCAGGAGCAAAAGTCGAATATTTTTTTATTGACGAAGCAGGTGGAGCCACAAAACAGGTAACTGAATTTAGAAACATGGTTGAAAGACATAAAGTTGATATAGTAATGGGATATGTATCTTCTGGAGATTGTCTAGCGATACCTGCAGTAGCAGAAGAACTTAAAAAATTAACTATACTTACAGACTGTGGAACTCCTAGGGTTTTTGAAGAAAGAAATTACAAGTATGTATTTAGAACTGGTCCTCATGCAGCCATGGATAATATCTCAGGAGCAAGATACATGATTAAAAGAGGTATTGGAATAGATAGAATAGCAGGAATCAATCAAAACTATGCATGGGGACAGGATTCATGGGCAGATTTTAAAAACTCTATTGAAATATTAAATCCTAATTCAAAATTTGTTTCAGAGCAATTTCCTAAAATATTTTCAGGACAGTATGGTTCAGAAATTTCAGCAATCTCAATTGCTAAACCTAGTCTTATTCATTCATCATTATGGGGGGCTGATCTAGAGTCTTTTATAATTCAAGGAAACACAAGGGGTTTATTTAAAAATACTAACTTATTTCTTAGTGCTGGAGACCACATTCTTCCATCTATAAAAAAGAATATGCCTGATGGAATTATAATAGGTGCCAGAGGGCCACATGGTGATTTTGCCCCAGACAATAATTTATCAATCTGGTTAAAAAGTTTAGCAAAAGAAAAATTAGGAGCAAAAATAACAACACAACCCATGCATAAAGCTGCTATGACTGCATTGTTTGTGAAGAAGGCTTTTGATGAGGCTGCAAAATTAAAAGGATCTTTTCCCAGTGACGACGAAGTAATAAAAATTATGGAGGGCTTATCTTGGGAGACACCTAGCGGCAATGTATATATGAAATTAGGTTCAGGCCATCAAGCAATCCAGCATACTGCTGTAGGAATGACAAAATGGGATGAAGAAGAAGCTAGAGTTAGAATAGTTGATATAGAATATTTTCAAGCAGAATGCGTAAATCCCCCTGAAGGAATTACTGCTATAGAATGGATAAGACAAGGCTTCCCCGGTGCCATATGCGACTAAACACAACCTTTATTTAGCAAGATTTATAGGCTTAAAAACAATCTAAACGGATAAGTTGAATTTTATTCACTCTTGCTTTCGGTCTTATTTTCATTTTTTTCAACTTTGTGTAACCCTGCTTTTACAACATTTGTTTTATTAATTGATAGCTCCCCTTGAACTTTTCCCCCACTATCTATAGTAATTCTGTCATACTTAGCTTTTCCTTCTAGTAGACCATCACTACATACATGTAATGTTGCAACAACAAACTTTCCACTCATTTTCCCATTAACCTTTAGTGAATTACAAATAATTTCACCATCAAAGTCTCCATCCATACCCACTACAACTTCTTGGGCTTTGACCAGTCCTTTTACTATCCCATCAATATGGACATCTCCCTGAGTGTTGATTTCTCCATTAAAATCCATCCCCACACCAATAATGGACAACGTACTACTTTTGTAATTATCATTTCCTCTTGAAAACATATTCACCTACCTTTAAAAAAGGTCTTGGATTTACACTTTTATTATTTACTTTAATTTCATAATGTAAATGTTTACCCTTTGACCTGCCAGAATTTCCAATTTTTGCTATTTTTTGTCCCAATTTAACTTTTTCTCCTTCTTTAACTAATATTTTTGACAAATGTGCATATCTAGTTTGAATACCATATCCATGATCCACAAATACAGCTTTTCCATATGAACCATTAGTGCCAGTAAAATTAATTGTCCCCTGCGCAGAACTCCTTATATATGAACCCCAAGGTCCTCCTAAATCAATGCCTGCATGAAATGCTCTTCTACCACTAAAAGGATCCTTACGAAAACCATAACCGCTTGTTACATAATATCCTTTTAAAGGTACAGAAAGAGGTACAGAATGTAACCTTTTTCTTAACTTAGCAAACTTATTTATATTATCAAAAAAAATTAATTCATCCTCATGGTTATCCTCATAACTAATAAATGGACCACCTATTTCTGTATCCAAGGTTTCATTTTCAAACTTTGACAACCAACTAATTTTAGTTTTGTTCATTATTTTTTCTATATATGATATTCTATCTTCTACTATGTCTTCCAAACTAACTTGAATATTGTTACTCATTTTATCGTAAAACTTTATTTCTTCTTCTTTCAAAGAAAGTGAGTAATCTAATAGTCTTAGCTCACCTGTCGCTTGTATGCTGTGATTATGAGCATCTAAAACTCCAACTAAATACCTGTAGCTGTCATCTATAGACGAGGAGGAATTTAAATTGTGTTTAACATATTCTAATTCTATATTAAGGTCATTTTCTAACGTAGAAGACCTCCCCAAACTCGACTTTAGCTTTCTTATTATAATATTTAAATCATCTAAAATTACTGACCTAGTATCTCCCTCTTCAATAACTTTTTCTAATTTATTTTTAATTTTAACAAGTTCTTCATCACCGTAATATTTTTTTTCACTATCAATGTTATCTAAATCTTCCTCTAACATTGTTAGTAGTTTGGTTGCTTTCAACATCTGAAGTTCAACATCTGACTTTTCATCTCCAATTTTAATTGAACTATTTTCCAATCTTTTTCTCAATGACACGACATCGTTAGTAAAATTTACGTATCTGCTTTTAAGATCTTTTAAGGCAACATCTTGTCTAAGATTCGTAGTTTGCAAGACTTGCATCTTGTATGTAAATAAACCTACAAACATTCCAGTAAATAATAGCAATGCTATTATAAAAATCTGAAGAGCTGTTCCAATCCTAAAAGGCTTCATTCCACTTTCAGTTCTGAGCACAAATTCCTTAGGAGGAAACATTTCAGATAGGCTTTCTCTTATATTTAGCAAATCTTCTCCGTTCTAATAATATTAACTATCTTTTCATAAACCATTTACAAGTATTTTCTATACCCTCACGCACACTATAAGGAGGCTCCCAATTCAGAGATTCTTTTATTAATGTACAATCTAGTTCTAGATTACCAATAATTTTTTCTAGTACAACTTTTTTATTAAATATTTTAGATAAAAAGAGTAGTTTGTTTTCATCATAATCAAATAATCTTACCTTTTTTATCTGATATTTTGCCATTAACCTTATCAAATTTCCAGTAGATATACCCTCACTATCAGCTACTAAATAAGTCTTGGCTATAGACTTTTCATTTTTCAATATTTGTTCAATAGCACTCATAAGATTATATATGTATAAATAACTTCTTTTATTATCTATACTACCCAAAGGAATCGGAATTCCATATTTTACAACCTTAAGTAATGTTAAAAAATTAGCTTTTACTCTTGGTCCATATACTAAAGGTGGTCTTATAATTGTATAGTTAGAAAAATTGCTTTTTATTAAATTTTCTGACATATATTTAGATTTTCCATAAATACTAGTAGGGTTAGGAATTGTACTTTCTGTTAAAGTTCCATCATTATTTTCATAAATTTTTGTTGAACTTAAATAAATCAACCTAGAAATCAAAGAGGAATTAATCAATTCTAGTAAATTCATTTCAATATTAGTAAAGACTTTACTATATTGCTTTGTAGACAGTTTATTTTGAGTTAAATTAACATGAGCTTTAGCAGCTAAATGTATAACTATATCCACACCATTAAGAATATACTTGTTTTTTATTGGCTCTAGTAAATTGCCTATTTCTAATATTTCTGCTCCTAAATCATGAAGAAATTTTATTTCACTTTTATTGTCCTTGCATCTAACAAGGGCTCTTACTTTGTAGCCTAAAGAAAGCAGGAAAGAACACAAGGTCAAACCAACAAAGCCTGTTGATCCTGTTACTGCTATATGTTCTTTGACATTATTCATAATTTTAAATTACAATAAACTTTTCGTTTTCAAGATTGTTTTTAGGTTAGTACAATGCTACAAAAAAAATACTTATTGGTCATCCGATTTATAATATTTGTTTTAATATATAGTTTTTTTACTTGTAAAGGATACTGTCAATCAGATGAACTCAAAAGCTATTTTACCCAGACAAAGAAATCCTACAATAAAAAAGATTATAAAAAGGCAGCTATATTTGCAGACAAAGCTATTAATTTATCTATAGAAGAATTTGGAATGACCCATCTAACAACAGCTACCTTATTAGAAAACAAAGGAAGAATTCTATTAGAGTTACAAAACTATGCTGAAGCTGAAGTGCAATTTATAAAAGTTGTTGATATTAGAAAAAATCTTATAAAGGATCATGATCCAGAGATGGCTGAAGCTCTAAATTACTTAGCTGTTTCCTTACGTAAGCAAAATAAACTTAGTGAGGCTTTAAAAATTCATGATAAGGTACTAAGCATTATGAGCAATATTATAGCTAATAATCCTGGACAAATTTCAGAACTAAGCAGAAGATCTGCACTATATAGAGCAAGGGCTTATCAAACTAAAGGAGAACTGTTAATAGAGAATGGCAATTATGTAGAAGCAGAAGGAAACTTTAGAATAGCCAGTAAAATTTTTGAGAGAACATTAGGAAAAAATAAGAAAGAACTTTTAGAACTTCTTGAGAATTATTTAAAGGTATTAGAACTAAGAGGAGATGAGAAAGAAGCTGTCTTGATTGCTAAGAGAATCAAAGAAATAAATCAATACTAAGAAATTAATAATGCTAAACAATAAATTAAGTATTTTAGTATTAGCTAGGAATGAAGAAGATAAGTTATTATCTTGCCTAAGCAAACTGAGAGATGGTGATGAATTGATCGTATTATTAGATAGATCAAAAGACAACAGCTCTCAAATAGCTAAAAAGTTTAATGCTAAAGTAATAGAAGGGGACTGGCCTAATGAAGGAAAAAGAAGAAATTTTGGTCTTAGTCAATGTGCCGGTGACTGGATTTTAGAAATAGATGCAGATGAACATGTATCGCCAAATCTAATTAAAGAAATCAAGAAAAAAATTAAAAATGCCAAACCTGGATATTTTTTGATCCCTTTTGACAATTACATAGGAGAAAGAAAAGTAAGATACGGGTGGGGTGCTTCATGGGGTGTAAGTGCAGCTCCTAGACTATTCTCAAAGGGCTCAAAGACTTGGAGCACTGATCAATCCATTCACCCATCCGTAAAATTAATGGGTAAAAAGGGATGGTTAGAAAATAGAATAAACCACTACGTTGATAAAAACTTTTCTGACATGATAAAAAGATTGGATAGATATACCATGATGAAAGCAGAAGATTTAAGATCAAATGGAAGAAAAAACCCTCCGCTATATGTTACAATAAGGAGAGGTATTACAAGATTTTATAAATGTTACTTTTTGAGAAAAGGCTATAAAGAGGGAAAATGGGGTTTTATAATTGCTATAATGGCATCCATGTACATAATTCTATCTTACGTAAGAGCTGAACTTGAAAATAACAAACAAGAACCCAAATAATTTCTAGATCATAGTATCCTCACTCTCATCAGTTGCCTTTTTAACAAAAATCCAGTTTTTATCTTTTACAAGAGCCCACTCTGATAGCATAACTCTTTTCGGAGTTTTCGTTTCCTCTAGTTCATAATGCACCACGTTAAATATTAATTTTATCCTGACAACCTTCCACACGGTAGGGTAAGTACGCCCACAATGAAATATGTCTCCCGTAGAAAACTTGGTTTGCATGCCAGTCCCTCCCAGAACCCATACCAACTTATTTAAACGTTTAATACGAATAAAATAAAGGCTTTTAATATATAACATTTATAATTAAAATCAAATAGTAATATAAATACAAATTTAGTTATGAAATAAACAGATGAATATTTAGGAGAAATTAAGACTATGATTTTAAACGGATTTTGCTATGTATGAAATATTACTTCCCAACTATATTTATATGGGAGGTGACTCCCTTAAAAAAATTACTGATATTCTTAGCAATATGAACTGTAAAAGACCTGTTGTAATTACAGATAATACCATGGTTGATCTTAATATAATAAAACCATTAGAAGAACTATTAACTTCTATGCAAATTAGATACACTATTTATAAGGATACAATACCAGAACCTACTGCAGAATCTATACAAGAAGCAGTTGATTTAGTAAAAAAAGAAGATTTTGATTGTATTATAGCCTTCGGAGGAGGTAGTCCAATTGATTCTGCAAAAGCAATAAGCGCTTTATCAAAGTACGGTGGAAAAATAGCAGATTATAAATTTCCTTATATATTGTCAAATAAAGGAATTCCAATTATTGCCATACCTACCACGGCTGGAACTGGTTCTGAAGTGACTAAATTTACTATTATTACAGATGAAAATACGGACGAAAAAATGCTCTGTGTAGGCGCAGGCTTTATGCCAACAGCAGCAATAGTAGATTATAAATTATCTTTGACTGTTCCTAAGCGAACATCAGCTGATACAGGAATTGATGCTTTAACTCACGCAATAGAAGCTTATGTTAGTAAAAAAGCTAATATATTTAGCAACACACAAGCAGTTTCAGCTATGAAGTTAATCTATCCTAATTTAAGAAAAGTATACGAAGATGGAAATAACCTAGTAGCAAGAGAAAATGTTATGGTAGGTGCAACTTTAGCTGGTATGGCATTTTGCAATGCCTCAGTAGCTTTGGTTCATGGAATGAGCAGACCTATAGGAGCCTTTATCATGTTCCTCATGGTCTTTCGAATGCTATGTTGTTACCTACCGTAACC
>CAYRXL010000009.1:421-11547 GCA_964428295.1 uncultured Alphaproteobacteria bacterium | reverse complement strand
ACAAGCTGCCTCTTTAAAATATTCTCAATGTTCTAAAGCTATGGGAATTTCCGAAGATAATGAAGAAGTTGAGACTGCAAATAAAAAATTAATTAATGAACTATATAATTTAAATAAAGACCTAGATGTTCCAACACCTCAAGAATATGGGATTAACAAAAATGACTTTATGGAAAAACTAGATATTATGGCAACTCAAGCCTTGGACTCTGGTTCACCAAATAATAACCCTAGGGTACCAAGCCATCAAGAGATAAAAACTTTATATAAAAAACTTTGGAATTAACAAATTTTATTTTAAATAATATGTGAATAAACTATTTACCTCATGCACTGAAGTTTTAATAATTATTTTACAGTAACTTCCATATAAACTTTTAGAATGTAATCTTTATAATAATAGTCTTTTGTTAATAGAAATTATTATTTAAGTACCTATTATAACTAGAAAAAATATCGATGTTTCTAGAGTGATCATGGATGAAAAGCAAGGTGAAATAAATACTAAAAAAGAATCGATCTAAAGTTTTTAATATTATACTTATACGTTAATCGATCTATATTTTTAGCATGGAGAAAAAGGCTGATTTTACTTTTTCTAGTTTAGGATTTATAACTATCTGACAGTAGCCACTATTAGGATTTTTGTTAGAATAATCTTTATGGTATTGCTCTGCTGCATAAAAACTTAAGTTAAAATTCACCTCAGTCACAATACTATTACCCCACAAAGCTTTAGCTCTTTCTAGTGCCATAAGTATATTTTTTCTTTGACCTTTATCATTATAAAATAGCGCAGACCTATATTGTGTTCCTACATCATTACCCTGCCTATTTAGCTGAGTAGGATCATGTATAACAAAATATATATCAAGTATATTGTCCAAGGTAATAATATCGCTTTCGTATTCTATTTTCACAGCTTCTGCATGACCTGAATCTCCTTTACATACTTCCTCATAAGTAGGTCTTTTACTAATTCCTCCAATATAGCCGGGTGTCACCTTTGTGATACCTTTAAAAATCTTAAAAATTGCTTCTACACACCAGAAACAACCAGCAGCTAAAATAATATTATTGTTTATTTTTATATCTTTCATTTTTGCCTAATTTTCTTTTATAACTACTAGTGTCAATTATTTTTGAATTAACCATAGGTGTATATATATAATTTATTAAAGATTGCTTTTTTAATTTTTGAGTGCCAGTAGTTGGCAAATTTTTAAGAAACAAATAATATGCGGGTACCTTATAGTGTGATAGTTGCTTATTACAATAGTTCGTTATTTCTTTTGCAGTCTTCATAGAATTTTTATAGATATTTTTAAGGACTATGCAAGCTAAAACTTCTTCTTGATATATGTCATCCTTGTAAGGAACAACAGCGACTTGAGATATCTTATAATAAGTAAGTATTGTATTTTTTTCTTCATCTTTAGTTATATTTTCTTCATTCCTACTAATTATATTTTTTTTTCTATCTACAAAATATAGTTTTCCATTTTTATCCCTAGTAACTATATCACCAGTTTTGAACCATCCCCCCTTCCATGCGTTGTTTGTTGCATTATAGTCATTTAAATACCCAGAGAAAAAACCATTTCTAGGATTTTTTTTAGAATATCTAATTAACATTTCACCAGTCCCTTCTAATGTTTTCTTACCTTCATCACTTAATATTTTTAATTCTATACTTTCTGGTTTTCCAAAACATCTCTCTCCTACATTTCTGTGTTTGCTATCGTCAAATATACAACGCACCATTTCAGTCATTCCCCATAACTCTACCATAGGAAAACCAAATCTTAATTCAAATTCTTTGTGAATTGTGGGTTCAATTCCAGCACCTATTCCTAACCTGACAAAGTGTTTTTTATCCAGTTTTGATTTTTTTTGTTTCATCAATACTGGTGCAATTATTCCCAAATAATGCATCACAGTTGCTTTGCTTTTTCTTAAATCCTCCCACCAAGTAGATGCACTAAATCCGTCACCTTGTATCTGACAATTACCTGAAACCATGGCTGCAAAGAATGAAAATATAGAAGAATTTACATGATGGACAGGTAATGGATTATATATTCTATCCTGACCTACTTTCAAGGAGATGAGTCCTTTTCTTTGAGCATACCAATATCCTGCCCCAATTTCATACTCGTGTGACAATATACAACCTTTAGGTTTTCCTGTAGTTCCTGAAGTGTAAAGTAAACTAGATTCTTTTTTAGTAGATAATTTTAAATATTTACTTTTTTTTCGATTGTTTTTATAGTCATCTAGCTCAAATTGATCATTATCTAAACAAATACAAAATACTTTATTTTTACAAATTTTAATAATCTCTCTTGCAATATTTAAATTTTCAGGTGAGCATATAAATAAGTTAGCACCTGAGTGAGTAAGTATATAATTAGCTTCTTTTATATTTAGTTCTGGATTTATAGGAACTACAGACGATCCAATAATATTTAGCCCTAATTTATGAAAAAAATGTACAGGGTTATTTCCTATCATTAGAGCTATTCTGTCTCCTACACCATATCCTGCTCTTAAATAAACATTTTTTATCTTTTCAACTTCAATTAATACCTCATCATATGTATATTCAATTTTTTTCTGATAGGGTTTTAATCTTAAAGATGATATAAAAATATTTTTTCTATATTTCTTCACAGACTTGTAAAATACTGTCCTAATGGTTCTATTATTTTTAATACTAATCATAAAAATTATGTTTATATTTTTTAGAAAACTTTATAAAAGTATGTTTAACGATGCAATACTATCAAAAAATACAACTTTTCTTTGTTTGCCTTGCCACATGTCTTTTTACAATTGATATGGGAGTAATATCGGTTTCGCTTCCGCATATGCGAGGAACCTTTTCTGCAACTCGAACTGAAATAGCCTGGATTCTAACTGTATTTACAATAGCCACAGCAGTGAGTATAACAAGTTTGGGATTTTTATCCAGAAAATTTGGTAGGAAGAGAGTTTATATTGTAGGAATAATAGGCTTTACACTTACCTCAGGTTTATGCGGAACATCATACTCTTTAGAATACATACTTTTTTTACGAGCCCTACAGGGTGCATTTGGAGCCACATTAGTTGCATTAAGCCAAGCTATTATTCTAGATACTTTTAACGTCGAACATAGAAATAGAGCTTTATCATTTTGGACTCTTGGATTATTAGCTGGTCCAGTAATAGGACCATTATTAGGAGGATATTTAACTGAATATTATGGATGGAGATGGATTTTTTTTATAAATATTCCTTTAGGAATAACAGCAGCTGTGGGTGTCAGTATCTTTATGAAAACTGATACTCCTAATAAAGTAACAAACATAGATTATATAGGATTTATTTTGTTAGGAACTTTTGCTACATCCCTCCAGTTAGTTTTAGATAGAGGACAATTAGAAGACTGGTTTTCTTCAAGTAAAATATTAATTTTAACTATAATATCCACTATCTCATTTGTGTTTTTTACAATAAGAATACTATCATTTAGAAATCCAATAATACCGAAAGGATTATTCACAGATAGGTCATATGTAGCTGGATTGGTGTTTGTTTTTTTATTTGGAATCATCCTGATTCCTCCATTTGTATTAATGCCAATATTTCTATCGGAATTGTCTAAGTATCCTTTGCATTTAATAGGACTTACTATATGCCCAAGTGGAATTGGAGGAATGATCAGCACTTTTTTTACTAGTAAAATAATATCGGAAATAGGATACAAAAAGACAATGATCCTTGGCCTAGGACTTTATATATTTTCGTCTATTGAATTCGCATTTTGGACACCAGATATTAGTAATTTAAGAATTATGTTAAATGGTATATTTAGAGGAGCCGGGATAAGTATATACTATGTTGGTCTCGCCTCCGCAACTTATGTAACACTTCCTGTAAATCTAAGAACTGAAGGAGCAACTCTATTCCAATTTTTTAGAAACTTTGGTTCTGGTATAGCCGTTGCAGTTCTTATAACGCTACTAGAAAGATATTCACAAATAAACTATGAAGAATTAGGTTCAAGAATTATTAAAGGAAGCCAGCATTGGAATGTTTTAAAATCCTTGAAAGATCAAGGGCTTACTAAAGTTAGTGAAGTTGAAATTATAGCGAATGTAATAGGAAAAGAAGCTGTAATGAATGCCCTAATTAATGATTTTTTAATACTAGGAATAATTCCTCTGTGTTTTATGCCTTTATTATTTTTATTCAAAAAAGAAAAATAACTACTAACTCAAAGGTTTTAGTAAAATTAACAATCGTGGTACTAAGGTCAAAGATGCAATCAAAGCTATTAGCATTGCAAGTCCTGTTAATAATCCAAAATAAATGCTGGGAATAAAATTAGAAAATACCAATATAGAAAAACCCACTATAATGGTCAAAGATGTATAGTACATAGCATAACCAATACTGTTATGTGACCTCAACATAGCTTTAACATAATCTTTATCCTTTATATATTCTGTCTTAAATCTATAAATATAGTGAATCGTGTTATCTACTGCAATCCCCATACTTATAGCAGCTATGGTAATAGTCATCATGTCTAGAGGAATATTGTACCACCCCATAATGCCTAGCACCGTTCCAATAGACATAAGGTTAGGTAATAATGCAATAAGTGCTATTTTAAAAGACCTAAATAAGATTAAAAACATTACTAGAAGTACGATTAAAACAAGACCCAAAGTAAGTATTTGTGATTTGTAGAGACTTTGTAGCATATTGTTGTATAAAACAAGCATATTAGCAAAACTAATATTTTCTTTTTTAACCCCTACCTCTTTATATGCTTCGTTATTCATTTTATTTATTAAAAGATTTCTCCTCAAGTTAGGATCCGAATCTTTTATTCTTAGTGATATCCTTGCCTGATTATGGGAGGTTGAGATGTATGGGTTTAGAATAATATTTTTATACATCTCAGGTAATTCTTCATACAATAAAGCTAGCTGTAGACTATCTAACTGTTTTCCATTATTCAAGGTTTTACCTACTTTTAATATCGTTGCAAATGAAGTTACGTTACCAGTTTCATCAAGACTATCCAAATAGTCATGAAGTTTCTCTATTTTAGACATTCTATCCATAGTAAACCAATACTTAGGATCATCAGAGTCTGAATCTAGTTCGTCAAATAAATCATCTAATTCATCCATTTCTTCATCTATTACTTCTTCGTTAGATTCTGAAGTTTCCTGATTGTCAAAATCTATAAGCACATCTAATACTGTTGTACCACCTAATTTTTGGTCTATTATTTTCATACCTCTATGAATTTCCGTATGACTTTTAAAATAATCAATAAAACTATTCTCTACTCTTAACTTTGACGCCCCAAACAGACTAAAAACTAATAGAACAAATGAAACAAGAAGTATTATCTTTCCATATTTTTCAGTAAAATACGCAAAAAATGAAGGAAGGTTAAAGTTATTATCAAAAGTGTTATCTGGCAAAAGCTTTGAAAATTGTAATTGTAATGCAGGAAACAATATGAATGTAAGTAGAAGAGAAACAGAAACTCCAGCGCTCATCATCCAACCAAAATTAATAACAGGTAAAAGTCCAGATAGTATTAAAGAACTAAATCCAGCTATGGTAGTCAAAACTGTATACAAACAAGGTTTTCCCATGAGCAATATTGTTTTTAAAATTAGGTCTTTTTGTATGATATTCTTTTCTGCAAGAGCTATTTCTCTATATCTAACTATTAAATGAATGGTAATTGCCATGGTAATAATGAGTTGTAATGAGATAAAATTTGAAGAAATAACCGTTACTTCCCATCCAAAAAAACCCAAAATACCTGAGGTTATCACGACTGAAATGGAACAAGTTAATACAGGTAAAATTATCCATCTGACTTGCCTAAAAATAACTGACAAAGTTATTATGAGAAAAAGAAAAATAGAAAGGCCAAATATTTGCAAGTCGTTCTTCACAAAAGAAACAACATCATTTGCAATCATTGGGATACCTCCTAAAAAAAGCTCACCATCTTGTCTATAAGATTCTATAACTTGCCTAACATCATATATAAGTTTTTCCTGTTGTTCTCTCATTAGATCTCTATGTTTTTTAAATTTTAGTTTTATCTCTTCAAATTCCTTACCTTCCTCTGTTGTCAGTTTTCTTTCCTTCGATAAATTTCTATACTCATTACGCTTATCCCTTAGAATCCTTTTTTTCTCATCATCAGTGATATTAATTAATAAAGCTGTAGTTTTTAAATCAGAGCTTACTAAATTTTCCCTATATAAGGGGCTAGTAGAAAATTCCTTCTTAGCTAATTCTATATTTAAATTGGGTGTAAGAAGATTTGGTATACTTTCAATTAGCTCAGGCAAAGGCATAGGTGGGCTTTGCAATAAAGGAACATTTGCTATTGAGACAACTGAATCAACCCCGTCAATTTCTTCCAAATCATTACTTAAATTTACAATCTTATTTATGGTGTTTTTGCTGAAGAGGTCGTCATTTGGAGTAAATGCAATAACCAGAAAGTCAGGTGTTTCATACCTTTTACTTATTAGCTGAGAGTACTTAAGGTCTTTATCATCTTCTAAAATTAGTGTTTCAGAAGAAGCATCAATTTCTAGTTTAGTAGCATAAAATGACATTATAAGAGTAATTAAAGCAATAACTACTAATATTAATCTAGGATACTTTAATACCAAATTTGAATAAAAAGAATTCACAAACATCATACCCTCAACAAACTAGTCATTTCTAATTTTACAAACTCTTATTTAGACTCATATCACTTTTTTCATACTTCTTTAAATTATTTTCAAACTCATGTAGCCTCCTCCAAATTGACCGCAATTCTGTTATTGTTGTCCAATTATGAAGAAATAAGGCAAATCCTCCATGTACTCTCTGAAAAGCATTACTAACTTGTACAACTGTTCCTAACATGATTAGACCGGTAAATAGCCCAGGACCAACTATTAAATAAGGAACTATAATCATAATTTGATAAATATAATGTAGAAACAACCTGTGATAATTAAATCTTATGCCCAAAAATATCTCCCATAACTTCTCTGGTTGAGCATAATTAATTTTATCATCTTCACCTAAAACCAAGTCTTTTCTCAATTCTGCTTCTACTTTCTGATTATTATATTCTAGTCCAGGTAAATACCAACCCACAAACCACGATATAGCAAGCCCACCAATTGAAACAATAAGTGCAATCCAAACTAGTGAACCATTAATTTCTTTTAAAATAGGTATGTCAACTCCACTGCTTAATCCCCACAAAATAGGAATAAATGCTATTAGTGTCATTACAGCTCTAGCTATCTGCAACCCTAGAGACTCAACTATTTTAGCAAAACGATAACAATCTTCTTGAATCCTTTGGCTTGCTCCTTCTATTTCTTCCTTAACATTTCTCCATCTAGGAATATAATTAAATGTAATAGCTTCTCTCCATCTCAGCCCATATATACTTGTAAACCAACTTGTAAACACCGCTAAAATTATATAGGGAAACGCTAAAACAGTAAAAGATGGATTGCCAACAAACCCATCTGTAATATATGAAATTGAGATCAATTGTAGAAAAAATTGGTCTATACCCTCGGTGGGGTTATCTTTGTATTCCGCTGATGTTTGGAGTAGATCATAAAATCTTTTGTACCAAGTATTAAAAGCAACAGTCAGTGAAACTTGTATTACCAAAGAACTAAAAAGTAATAAACCTCCACCATAAGCCCATAAAAACCAATCTCTAGAAGCAAAAAAAGCTTTGATCATGAAACTCTCAAATATGAATTAAGTATTAATTGCTTTATTAAAGCTACTTCTTTTTTCAATCTTTTTTAAATAATTTTTAATATTTGACATATCTCCTCCTACACATCCCAATTTATTTGACATGAATAGTGCATGCCCCAACATAATGTCAGCGGCAGAAAAATCCCCTATTAAATACTCCTTATCCTCAAGGTTTTTATCAATAGGCATTAGGCTCTTATTCAAAAGCTTTTCTGCTTGCAATAAAGTTTCTTTGTTTCTTCTTTCTTCTGGAAGAATTATAGTTTGTACCACTATGGTGTTCATCGGTGGCATAACCATGCCTTCGCAATAGTGAAACCACTGAAGGTATAATGGAAAAACATCAGATTTTATGTCAGGTTTTAACCTACCTTCTGCATATCTAGCCAGAATATATTCTACTATAGCACCAGATTCATACATTACGATGCCATTATCTTCTAAAACAGGTACTCTCCCTAAGGGGTGTCTTTCTCTATGCTCATTAGATTTCAATTCTGAAGGATGAAATTTCATCTTATTTAATTCGTATCTGATGCCAAGCTCTTCAAGTAACCAAACTATCCTTCCAGCTCTGGTATTAGACGCAAAATAAAGTTTAAGCATAATTTTCCTAACTATTTAAATTTTACGGTCTTGTTTACTTAATAATTACTACATATAATTAAAAAATCAATATTTTATACTTAATAAAATCAGAGGTCGGGCGTGATATATCCGGATAAACCTCTTATGTTTTCGTTAAAAGCTAAATCCGTATGTATTGGAGGAAACGCTCTCTGTCTACAATCTGTTCTCTCACATGTTCTACAGGATATTCCAGTGGGAACGTATTTTTTAGAATTAACACCATCAGCATAAATACATCTATCAGAGTAACTTAAATCAAAACCAAGTCCTACAGAGAGGAAAGTTTCAGGAGCACCGTAATTCCCAACCCTTTTACTTACTGTTCTTGCTATACACAAATAAGTAGACCCATCCAACATTTTTGATATCTGTATCTTAATTTTACCTGGATTTAAAAATGCCGTATATACATTCCACTTTGGGCAAGCAACAGAGTATCTTGGTATATTTAATCCCGACATGGAAAATCTTTTGGAAATATTCCCAGCTAAATCAACCCTCAAAAAATGAAAAGGAATACCTTCTTTTCTGGGTTTATTCAGGGTAGATAATCTATGACAAACCTGTTCAAATGACCTCTCAAAATAATTACAAATTACTTCAATGTCGTATCTATTTTTTTCAGTTATTTCCCAAAAATTATCATATGGCATTAACAAAGCACCTGCATAATAATTGGATAATACAGTTCTCCCAAGAGCATAAGTATTCTTATCATTAACTCCAAAATCATCTAAATATTTATTAATTATATCTGATGAGCTCAACAGACCTATTTGTTGTGCAACAAGAAATTCCTTTGTCTCCCTAGTGAGATCCCTAGAGATAGTTAGCTTTTTTTGTTCTAAACTAAATCTCTTTATCGCATTGTTGTTTAAGTCAGTCTCTAAAAAATTGACATTGATGGAGAACTTCTTTTTTAAATACTCTATCATATTTCCTAATTTATTATTTTCTAGTATACCTATCGTCTTAGCTTCTAAATTAGATAAATCCTCCAAATCCTCAAAATAATTATTATTTGATTGCAATAAATCAGAAATCACATCAGAATTGACTCTATCTTTTTGAAGTGGTTCAACAATCCCTTGCTTAAAGCTTATCATTTGTTCTGCTAAAACTTCCAAATCTTTTTTGTTTTTTTGATATTTATCATATAAAGTTCTTACTGAATCTCCAATTAATGGAGATGAAATCGCAAAATCTTTTACATCATTTGACCTTAAATCATGATTTTCAAAAATTGTATCACTAAAAATATCCATTAAGTCTGAAACAAGTCTTTCATTATCATCTGATGTAAGATCAGATAACGAGATATTAAATAATTTAGCTAATTTGAGTAACAAAGGTACTGTAATATTGCGTCTATTATTTTCTATAAGATTAATATAAGCAATTGATATATCTAATTTTTCTGATAATTGTGCCTGTGTTAAATTATATTCTCTTCGTAAGAGCCTTATAGTAATTCCAATATTTGTAGATATGTTTTTATTTTTCATAAAATTCATATTAAATTTACATACTTTACATATTTACAAATATTACCAGTTAAATATTTACCTTATTAACAATCTATTATAAGGGTTATACTTGATTTGTGTAAATTAATTTACTATATATAATATAGTTTAGCAAGATATTTTCTCATGCACCTCCCTAGCAATGTACATATATCTTGCTAAACATTTAGCTTAAATTAAATAAAACGTTACTAATATAATTGGACCAAGAATGAAAAAAACGGCAATCATACTAACATCTTTCTTACTTTTTTCTTCTGCAAATGCTTGTATATCAGAAAATATAGGGATAGAGACTAGACAATTGGTGAAAGCTTGGATTGTAGTCAATAAAATATATAAATCAGGTAATATATCTGCAAAGAATAGCTTAAAAGTAATATATTCTGGTATGAATGAAATCGAAAGAAAGTATGTTAATAATTTTAATAGTAAATTAATTACTACAAACTTTAAAGAACAAAATTAACTAATCCCCTTCACTTCATTATCTTAAAAGAGCCTAATAATATTAATTATTATTGGGTTTTTTGCAAATTAAATGTTCACTTTATGTTCTTTAGTGCTATTATTACTATATGGATAATTCAGATTTATATAAAATTTGGTACACAATCATGAAAGCAATAGAATATGGTGAATTAAAAAATGATATTCTTCATCTAGACCAAATTATTGAAGATAAAATTGCCCATCACCACATAATGTACAAAGGAAATAAATATTATATCCGTATAACTAAAAAATCTTAATTCTCAATATTAATCTTGCTCTTTATATGAATAATTTGTGTACAAAATATTCTATATGTAGTACTATATGGATAGTTTATGTAGCTATATGTAGAGAAAATAATATGAAATATTGTGTATTTGTAGTTATTTTATTTTTATATATTAATTCATCATTTGCAATCAACGATCAAGATGTTTTGAATGAAGGTCAAATATTAGCACAAAAACTATATTCCGAATCAGAAGCTACTTACGTAGTTAACAGATATACTAAAGTATACATATGCTCAGTAATAGATTCTTCCACTAACTGTCTCCTCTCTAAGATTGGTCACGAAGATTAATAATACGATTTCCTAAATTTTTCAATAACTTTAATTTTGTTAACCTATAGTAAGATTTTTTATGCATCTACTGA
>CAYRXL010000009.1:0-411 GCA_964428295.1 uncultured Alphaproteobacteria bacterium | reverse complement strand
TTTATTTCACCTGATACTCTATCTCCCTCTAAAGGCCAGTAGGTAGTGGCAATAGAACCAGTAAGAATAATATCGCCTGTAACTAGTGTTCTACCTCTTCCAATCAAGCTATTGACTAACCACATAAGAGATTTCATTGGATGACCTAACACATTGTATCCAGAACCTTTCTCAAACAAATGACCAGATATAAGAATTTTTCCTTCTAACTCATCTAATTTTGACAAATCTACTAATACTCCTTCACTAAGAATGCATCCTTTATTCATAGCATTTTGTCCTAGCAATGTACCTAAGTTCCCTTCTTTTGCTGTATGTCTATCATCTACAATTTCAAAGGCTGTCATAACTTCACCACAATAAGGAATTAAATCCTTATAAGAAGAAAAAAGATTTTTATTTTTTGGAATT
>CAYRXL010000008.1:15867-24725 GCA_964428295.1 uncultured Alphaproteobacteria bacterium | reverse complement strand
GTCGTTTCGTTTTTTTAGTCCCCTCAGTGAATTTGAAATTGCAGCATTTTTGTCTAGTAAAGGAGAATCTTTAGAAGCATTTGGAAAATGGACTCCTCCTCCCGGAAGCTATACATATCCAAATGGAACTCACATTTGCGAATTAGAAGTAGATAAATACACAGGTTTTGTAAAAATCATCAACTACACAATAGTTGATGATTTTGGGGTTGTTATAAACCCTTTATTATTTAGTTATAATGTAGTTCCATGCAAAACTAATCTAATAGGAGTAAAAGGAGCAGGAGAGGCTGGAGCAATAGGTGCTCCCCCAGCTGTCATTAATGCTCTAGTAAACGCTTTAGATGTAGAGCATATAGACATGCCTGCAACATCAGAAAAATTGTTGAATATTATTGAAAAAAAATAAATTACTAATAGAAATTAGGGATAAATATGAAAAGATACATTATAATAGGAAAATACACTTCTGACTATTTAGCAGGAATGATACATAATCCTCAAGACAGAAGGAAAGTTAGTAAAAATTTTATGGAAAAAGGCGGGGTTAAACTAGCGGATGGTGATAGTTTTTTATTTGTCAACCATCCTGAATATGATTTATTTATGGTTGTTTTCTCCGACAATGATGATAACTTAAAAGCATCAATAGATATGATAAAAGCAACTGGTAACTATGAAAAATTAAGCTATCATAGAGCATGGGAATCGTCTGAATATGTTAAAGTTTCAAAAAAAGCTGCAGAGTTTATAGAAGATTTTGTAGATCCTTCTCAATATATATCCGATAGTGATAAGTAAAAGTGTACTACAGAATAATAAACTTCACTCTACTTGCTCCATCTTTATGGGCCATGATAAATCAATTTAAATCTAATGGAAAAGGACAGTTAGTTGTTATTAAAATAACAGATAATAAAGGAATAATATTCGAATCATTTTCTGATTCATCTGCTGCTGGAAAATCTACAACCGTGCTTGCCTCAATGCAATCACTAAAAGCCCAAGCCATGGCAAAAGTATTAGTCGAAGAAGGAATAGAAATCGTTTAAAAATCATTATGATGTGAAAGCCTCCTCCCATGTTCCTTTAGTAGCAGCCTTAGAATATTCTGTAGCCCTGTTTTCAAAAAAATTTACATGTTCTACTGCATTTAGCATTTCGTCCATCCATGGCAGTGGGTTTTCTCCCACATTATAAACTGTTTGTAACTTCAGCTGAGTTAATCTTAAATCTGCTATATATCGAATGTATTTTTTTACTTTTACAGGTGACAAACCCTCTACTCCTCCTAGCTCAAAAGCTCTATCTATAAAAGCATCTTCATGGCTCACAACTGTATTACAAGTTTTATATAAATCCCTTTTAAGTTCATTGTCATTAATTTCTGGATTTTCTTTAAGAAACGTATCAAACAACTTAATTATTGATTCAGTATGTAAACTTTCATCTCTAGCAGACCATGTAACTATTTGACCCATTCCTTTCATTTTATTAAACCTAGGAAAATTTAAAAGTATGGCAAAACTAGCAAATAATTGTATCCCTTCAGTAAAAGCACCAAATACAGCAAGCGTTTTAGCTATATCTCTTTTAGAATTGACATTAAATTCTTGCATATAATCATACTTATCTTTCATTTCCTTAATCTTTAAAAATGCTTGGTATTCTATTTCTGGCATTCCTATCGTATCCAATAGATGAGAATACGCAGCTATATGAATTGTTTCCATATTTGAAAATGCAGCTAACATCATTTGTATCTCAGTAGGCTGAAATACTGTTGCATACTTTTTCATGTAACAATTATTGACTTCTATATCCGATTGAGTAAAAAACCTAAAGATCTGTGTAAGAAGATTCCTTTCAGGTTTACTTAATTTTAAGTTACAATCAGACACATCATCACCTAAAGGAACTTCTTCGGGTAGCCAATGAATTCTTTGTTGTTGTAACCATGCATCATATGCCCAAGGATAGATAAAAGGCTTATAAGTTGGACGAGAATCTAATAATGTCATTTTATTTTATCTCTTTTCTCAATATGATTTACTGACAAGAAAGACATTCATCATAATCTAAAGTATTTTCTGATGGATCCTCATTATCATTAATCTTTCCATTAACAGGAATTTTAGATAAACTTGATTTTGTAACAACTTCTGCTCTTTGCAATGACATTGATCTTAAATAATACAAGCTTTTTAGACCTCTTTTCCAAGCCATAAAATGAATTCGATGTAAGTCTCTTTTATGTATATCAGGTTTAAGAAATATATTAAGTGATTGCGATTGACACACTTGGGGAGTCCTGTCAGCAGCTAAATCTATTAAGCTACGTTGGTCTATTTCAAAAGCAGTTTTAAAGATTTCTTTTTCATCTTTAGTTAAAAATTCCAAATGTTGTACGGATCCTTCTTTAGTAGTTATAGAAGACCATACCTCTTCAGTATCTCTATTTTTAGATGCTAGTAATTCTTTTAAATGATGATTCCTAACATTAAAAGAGCCTGAAAGAGTCTTTTGAACAAAACTATTTGCTGCTATTGGTTCTATCCCTGGAGAGGCTCCACCACATATAATTGATATAGAGGCAGTAGGTGCTATCGCAAGTTTATTAGAAAATCTTTCTTTTATATTAAAATCCTCAGCATCAGGGCATGAACCTCTTTCTTCAGACAGCTGAACAGAAGCTGCATCTGCCTGTTCCCTTATATATTTAAAAATTCTTTTATTCCATACCTTTGCCATAACAGAAGCAAAAGGTATTTTTTTAAGCTGTAAAAAAGAATGAAAACCCATAACACCTAGACCCACACTTCTCTCTCTCATAGCAGAATATTTTGCATTAGCCATAGTATCAGGAGCTCTTCTAATAAAATCTTCTATTACATTGTCAAGAAAAGACATTACATCCTTAATAAATTGAGGGTTTTCATGCCATTCATCGTATTTTTCTACATTCAATGAAGACAAACAACATACAGCTGTTCTTCTATTTCCTTGAAGGTCAACACCAGTAGGGAGAGTAATTTCACTACAAAGATTAGACATTTTCACTTGAAGCCCCGAAAGCTTTTGGTGAGCTGGGATAGCTTCATTTACCTTATCTATAAATAATACATAAGGTTCTCCTGTTTCAATTCTAGCTGTGAGCAACCTAATCCAAAGTGATCTTGCTGATATGGTTTTTTGAATAGAATCATCTTTAGGACTCTTTAAAGGCCAATCATCATCATTTTCTACTGCTCTCATAAAATCATCAGAAATAACTACACCATGATGCAAGTTCAGAGCTTTTCGATTAGGATCACCTCCAGTAGGACGACGCAAATCAATGAATTCTTCTATCTCAGGATGCCAAATGGGTAAGTAGCAGGCAGCAGACCCTCTTCTTAAACTACCTTGACTAATAGCTAAAGTTAAAGAATCCATTACTCTAATAAAAGGAACTACTCCAGATGTTTTCCCTGCCTGACCTACCTTTTCTCCCATTCCTCTTAAGTTTCCCCAATATGATCCTATGCCTCCTCCTCTTGCTGCCAACCATACATTTTCGTTCCACAAACCTACTATACCACTCAGACTGTCAGAAGCCTCATTTAAAAAACATGAAATAGGTAATCCCCTATCTGTTCCACCATTAGACAATATTGGAGTTGCAGGCATAAACCAATGTTTTGAAATATAATCATACAACCGTTGGGCATGGTCATTATCATCTGCAAAATAGCTAGCCACTCTGGCAAACATATCTTGATAATTCTCTTCAGGTAACAGATACCTATCTCTCAAAGTTGCTTTACCAAATTCCGTAAGAAGTATATTCCTAGTATTATCAGTTTTAACTTTAATACCAGATTTGATCTGCACTATGCTAAGTATATCTGTTTTATCTTTTAATTTTTTTTCTTTTAATACATTTAAAAACATACCAAATCACTTTCTCTTATCCACATCTGTGGATAATAACATGAGGATAACCTACAACATATAGAGGTTAATACAAATTAGAGATCTAAATATTGCGTATGTAGAGCTTACAGTCAATACTCAAATTCACTATATAGTAAAATTTTTTTGTATTTAGGTTAAAATTAAATACAATTATAGAACATATAGTGAACATTAGTCAATATATAATATATTTCTATAAATATTAAAAAATATTTAATATCAAACTTAATACTCTTAAAGTAATTATTTATTAATATAAATATATACTTTATAATTCTCTATAATATTTAAATAACTTTACTTTTTAAATTATGGTAAAATTAGACAAAATATATACTAAAGGAGGAGATAGTGGGGAAACATCTCTTGGAAATGGCGATCGCATAGCAAAAGATTCCCAACTTATTAGAGCTATTGGATCTATAGACGAATTAAACGCATCTTTAGGAGTAGCACGAATATATTTGGAAAATAATGAAGATACTATCATTACCCGTATACAAAATGATCTTTTTGATTTAGGAGCAGATATAAGCGTCCCGTATAAAATGCCAGCAAAGAATAAGAAACTTAGAATAAGTTCTACCCAAATAACTAGACTTGAATCAGAAATAGATTTAATGAATTCCACACTCAGTGCACTGAAATCATTTATACTACCGGGCGGTACTTTGAGTGCAGCTAAAGTCCATATGGCTAGAACAATTTGCAGAAGAAGCGAAACTGAAATCATAAAGCTTTCAAAAACCTTACCAATCAACCCTCTAATATGCATATACATTAATCGTCTATCCGACCATCTATTTGTAACTGCAAGATATATTAACTCAAAAAAAGAAGGTGATGTTCTTTGGATCCCTGGGGAAAATAGATAATAAAATATTGATGAATAACTTTTAGGAGAAGCAAAATGGCAATAAAAAACAGATTAGCTGACATACACGGAGAAATGATTAAATGGAGAAGAGATATACATGAACATCCAGAATTAGCATACAAAGAAAATCGTACCTCTAAAAAAGTAGCAGAATTGCTAAACTCATTTGGAGTAGATAAAATTGAAGAAGGGATAGGTGGAACAGGAGTGGTAGGAATTATAAATAATGGAGAGGGCCAATCCATAGGCTTAAGAGCCGACATGGACGCCTTACCAATAACTGAAAATACTCAATGTACATATTCTTCCAAGTCTAAAGGAATTATGCATGCTTGTGGCCACGACGGTCATACAGCTATGCTATTAGGTGCTGCTAAATATTTATCTGAAACTAGAAACTTTAGGGGAACAGTAGTCCTAATTTTTCAACCTGCCGAAGAAGGATATGCTGGTGCTAAAGCTATGATAGATGATGGTTTGCTTAAAAAATTTCCATTAGATACAATATACGGAATGCACAATATGCCAGGATTAAAAGCAGGAACTTTAGCAGTAGGAGAAGGTCCAAGATTAGCTGCTGCGGATAATTTTACAGTATTGATAAAAGGTAAAGGTGCACATGGTGCCATGCCAGCCAATTCAATTGACCCTATTGTCTGTGCTTCCTCGGTAATATTAGCTTTACAGCAAGTAGTATCCAGAAATACTAACCCTCAAGAAACACTAGTTTTGACAGTTGCGAGTCTTCATTCAGGCGATGCTAATAATGTTATACCAAACGAAGCAGAAATAACGGGTACAGTTAGATTTTA
The DNA here is from genome assembly GCA_964428295.1 of uncultured Alphaproteobacteria bacterium. GTDB lineage: Bacteria > Pseudomonadota > Alphaproteobacteria > TMED109 > TMED109 > CAYRXL01. Next base: position 19,079 of record CAYRXL010000008.1, on the reverse strand, counting down.
TAATGAAGAAGTAGGAAAACTAGCTCAAAAAAGATTTAAAGAAATAATTGAGAATACTTGCAAAGCCTATAATGCTAGTTCAGAAATAAATTACATAAAGGGTTATCCACCTACCATAAACCATAAACAAGAAAGTTTATTTGCACTTAAAGCTGCAGAGGACGTAATAGGGCTTGAGGCAAGTAATGAGCAAAAACCTATGATGGGTTCTGAAGACTTTTCATATTTTTTAAATGAAGTACCTGGTGCATATGCATGGATAGGCAATGGAGATTCTGCTGCTTTACACAATCCCAGGTACGATTTTAACGATGATAATCTTCCTATAGGTTCAAGTTTTCTTGTTAGTCTTGCTGAAAAATCACTACAAAAGTAATCACAATGCTAGACAAAATAGAATTACCCAATTTAAATTTAGATACACCAATATTGGTTACTGGTGCTGGTGGTTGTATCGGTTCTTGGGTTTTATCTATACTCATGAAAAATAATATTCCAACCATAGCATTTGATCTTACAGAAAATAAAAAAAGACTTTCTTATTTAATAGATGATAAAATTATAGCAAAAATACCTTGGGTGCAAGGTGATGTTTCAGACATAAATAAAATAAACCAGACAATACATGAATATGGAGTTAAATCTATTATTCACTTAGCAGCTCTACAAGTTCCCTTTTGCGCAGAAGATCCAATCAGAGGTGCTAAAGTAAATGTAGTTGGCACGGTAAACATATTTGAATCTGCCAAAAAGAATAATATAAATAAAGTAACATACGCGAGTTCAGTAGCCGCTCATGGCTTTCTTCCCTATAAAGATGCTATGAAAACTTTGTATGGAGCATACAAACTTTGCAATGAAAATATCGCTCAAGTTTATTGGAATCAACACAAGATACCAAGTGTTTGTCTTCGCCCAGGTATAGTTACAGGAGTATGTAGAGATCAAGGAATGACATCAAAAACTACTGTTGCACTATTAGCTGCTGTACTAAATGAAAGATATACAATTCCTTTCTCAGGTTTAGTATCAAACGTACATGCAGCAGAAGTAGCATGTGCTTTTATCCACTCAATATCATTTAATTCCAATGGTTCATTTAGTTTTGATATAAATGGACCAAGCATTAAAGTAGAAGAAATGGTATAGAGTTAATTCAAAATATCAGTGACCTGGGAAAGCAATTAAATTTTCCAGGTGACTTATCAGACACACCTTTAAGGAAGTTCATAAGAGATAAAACTCATGACTATATAAAAATCTCAGCAAAAGAAGCCATAATTGATACCATAGAAAGCTTTAAAATATTAACTAAATCAGGGAAAATTAATAAAACAAATCTAAATTAAATACTACAATTAGTTATTTGTATATAAAAAGCTACTACATGTTGACAATTTATTTAAATTTATGTATAGTGCCCTTACCTTATTGGTGTGCAAAACTGTCGATTGCCCGATTCCTCCCACGGGTCCAGACCAACAATTCGACAGGTAAACTTCCCTGTTTCTATCCCTAGAAACAGGGATGTTGCCTGTTTTCATGAATTTTTGTTGTCATATTAGTAGCTTTAAAACAATATATGAGAGATAAATTATGAGCTGGGACAAAGAAATACAGGAAATAAAGATTAGAGTAAAAGCTGCAAAAAGTTTGGGTGGAAAAGATAAGATATCAAGGCAGCATAAGGCTGGAAGATTGACAGTTAGGGAAAGAATTGAACAAATTTCTGACAAAAACTCTTTTTGTGAAATAGGAATTCTTTCAGGCAAATCTGAATATGACGAAAATGGAAATCTTATAAAATTTACTCCTGCTAATTCTATAATTGGACATGCATTAATAAATCAGAAACCTATAGTTATTTATGGAGATGATTTTACTGTTAGAGGAGGTGCTGCAGATGCTGCTATTCATGAAAAAATGATTACCGCAGAAAGATTTGCCAATGAATATCAGATTCCTATTTTAAGATTAATTGAAGGAACAGGTGGTGGAGGATCAGTAAAGTCACTAGAAATTGATGGATATACCTATGTTCCTGCGAATCCAGCATGGGACTGGGTAGTTGATAATCTTTCTAAGGTTCCTGTTGTATCACTAGCTCTAGGCCCTGTAGCCGGGCTAGGAGCTGCAAGATTAGTAAGTAGCCACTATTGTGTAATGGTTAAACAACTAAGCCAAGTATTCGTTGCTGGGCCGCCCGTAGTAGAAAAGATTGGAGAAAAAGTAACTAAGGAAGAACTTGGTGGTAGCACTATTCATAGTAAAAACGGAGTAGTAGATGATGTGGCAGAAACTGAAAGTGAAGCTTTTGAAAAAGATAAAAATTTTCTTTCTTATATGCCAAGCTCAGTATTGACTATACCTAAAAGAACAAAGAACTTGGACCCTATAAATAGAGCTGATGATTATCTAATCAATCATATTCCTAGAAATAAACGCCTAGGATATGATATTTTACCAATAATAGAAAGCATAGTTGATGGGAAGTCGTTTTTTGAGATTGGTCCCCACTATGGAATGTCAGCTACAACGGGATTAGCAAGACTAGATGGGTATCCTATAATAGTTATTGCTAATAATCCCCAAGTATACGGGGGAGGATGGACTGCAGAAGCATCAAAAAAAATCATAAAAATGGTTGATTTAGCTCAAACCTTTCATTTCCCAATACTTAACTTAGTTGATAACCCTGGTTTTGTGATAGGAACACATGCCGAAAAAGCAGCTACTATTAGGTATGGAGCTAGAGCTTTAGCAGCCATATATCAGATAAATATTCCAACTTGTTCTATAATTTTAAGAAAGGCATTTGGTGTTGCAGGAGCTGCGCATACTAATCATACTAAGCACAGATATAGATTTGCTTGGCCTTCTGGTGACTGGGGTTCTTTACCTATAGAAGGAGGTATAGAAGCAGCCTATAAAGCTGATTTAGTTAAATCTAAAAACCCTAATGAATTATTAAAAGACATTGAAAAACGTTTAGATTACTACCGTTCACCTTTTCGAACTGCAGAAAAATTCCTTGTAGAGGATATAATAGATCCTAGAGAGTCAAGACAGAAAGCTTGTGAGTGGATAAAACTAGCTATACCTTTGCTAAAACCAACTCCTAGCAAGTTTTCCTATAGACCATAAAAATGAGTTTGTACTTTGGTTTAAGTTTATTCTATTGTATAATGCTGTTTTGCTGCAGCTAAGTTCTT
>CAYRXL010000008.1:7466-15857 GCA_964428295.1 uncultured Alphaproteobacteria bacterium | reverse complement strand
AACCGATATTTTTAATAGCCTCATTTGCACCTTCAGCCATTTCTGGTATAAGCTCTGCTATGTTTAATCTAAGGGCATCTTTAAGTTTTGAAATAGAATTTTCTAATTTATCTTTACTATTTAACTTTAATTCGCATAGTCCTTCAAAAAACATTAATGAACGCTCTTTTTCATTTGTTTCATCAAATAGCTCTATAGTTTCAAATATTTTTTTACATTTGTTATGTATAACAGAATAAGTAAAAAACGGCACAAGCAAAAGTTCATCATATTTTTCATAAGAAAAGTAGTTTTTAATAGTTTTATACCAATCAACGTATTGATTTTCTGAAATAGGAATCCCTTTATTCCATCCAAAATATGACAAGTCAGTATAAGCAACCAAGGAATTATAAAAAACAATTTTTTTAAATGCGTTTTTATAATCTGATCGAATATACTCAAACAGATAATCAGATAAAAAAATATGACCCTTTTTTGTAAAATATCCATCATAAATTAACTTGTTGTCATCAATTTGTCTTGTTAAATCAACTAAATCAAAACCCGAGTTTAGTTCTTCAAATTCATAGATATCCTCATGCTTCTTTATTTTAAAAGAGTTGTTAGCAATAAAAGAATTTATTGTATATCTAACTTTATTTAAGTTGTACTTGCTCTCCACTAAAAATCTATACGAGGAAGGAATAATAACAAAAGTAACTTTTGTATTTTTTTCCTTAGCTAATTTTCTTAATTCTTCAAGAAACAATAAAAATACTTGAGCATTTTCCTCTGATATCATAGTAGCTGACCCGTAATTTACTTTTTCTTTTTTATATATATAGAAGTTCAGTTTGAGATATATTTCTTTAATAAAATCATGGAGTTTAGATATAGCTAGTAAATTAGTAAATTTAGTGATTTCATTATTTGTTTTTATTTCAGAATTTAAAATTTTTAAACTAAGGTTTTTTATGTTTATTTGATAAAGATTTTGATTATCAAAAATTGGCAAAAAACTTCTACCATCAAGGTAATTATTATAATAGCCTGAGCTCCACTCTCTTTTAATATCTTTAGTAAGATCATTTCTTAAATTAATAAAGACAATAAAATTGTCCACTGAGTATTTATGCAAAATTTGATTTATATTTGCCAGACTAGAAAATATTCCGTTTCCACTACATCCTAAATTTAAAACAGAATCCATTTTATTGTTCAATAGGGTAGTAAAAATATTTTCATCATCAATATCTCTAGCAAACACAACTGAATCTCCTAGTATAATCATATTAAAGTGATGCTTGCCCCATAAATTATTATTATTTCTAAACCCAAATCTATCTAGCTTAATTATTTTTTGTTCTTTATCTCGCATCTTGGATGACAAAATATTTCCATTAGGAAAAGAACCAAGTGGCAAAAAATCTGAATTTATTTTTATTTTATTTTTTTTCGCATAATTGATTGCTATAGAAGGACATATGTGAGGTGTTATACCTTTACTTTCAGCAATATTAGACAATAAACTTTTCATATATAAATTTTGTTTAAGAATTTTATTTCTCTGAGAGTACTGAACAAATATAAAAGATAGAAGAAATGTAAAAACTAAAATAATAAAATATATGATTATACGATTTAATATTTTCATAACATTCCTTAAATAAATGTACAAATCTGTTCGATAATAGAGCTATATTAAAAATTATAAAATCTATTTAGAAAAATTATTTTAATCTGGATTGATTGTCTATGCGTAATTTATTTCATTACAGATTTATTTTTTCCAGTATTTTTACCCTTATATAAACGCTTATCTGCAATTTCTAATAATTCAGAAGCATGAGTGCTTTCAGTAACACTTGCTAGTCCTGAAGTTATAGTTACATTTACTTCGTCTTTACCTAATAATATTTTCTTTTGTTCTATAGCTTTTCTTATCCTTTCTGAAATCATATTCGTTGGTAAAATCTCAGAATCAAAGATAATAGCTAGAAATTCCTCTCCTCCATATCTAGCAAAAATATCATCGCTTCGCACCGCGCTTCTAGCCACAGTTGCAACTATTTTCAATACTTCATCTCCACTATTATGACCATAAGTATCATTGAATTTCTTAAAATTATCTATGTCTGATATTATAATTGAAAAAGGTGGAATAGTATTACTTGAGTATTTTTTTATGGCATTATCTAACTGATTAAGTATATTTCTTCTGTTCGGCAAACCAGTCAATACATCAGTATTAGCTGAAATTATACTTTGTCTAAAAGCCTCAACAGCTTTTGCTATTTGGCCAACCTCGCCGCTTGCGCTACTATCAACTTCTTGATCTGTTTTTCCTAAAATCAAACCATTGAGCACATCTATCGCACTATAAAGCGGTCTAAAATTTCTATACAACAAAAAATTAATGATTACTGTAATAACTAAAAGAAATATTATAATTGTTGATATGATAAAAGTAGAAATAAAAAACTCATTATTTCTAATTTCTGTTACATTCCTGATAAGTGAAAAGTATATTTTTTTATCCAGAAACTCTTTAAGCAAAATTTGATTTACTAGGTAATAAGAATTTGAGACTTTTATTACCTCTTCTTGGCCTTTAACTGTTAAATCTTTTATTTGCTCTAGGTCAATAGAACTATTGGTAAAATAAAGACTGCTATAACTTCCATCAAAGAGTATAGCTTCAGCCCCAGAACTTTTCTTAAGATCATCTATTAACGAGTCTATCCACCTACCATAGTAAACACGAGCAATAATTCGAGCATTTTTATATATTGGAAAATTAATAATATGACCAACTTTGTTATCTATTTTTAAAAAAATAGAATTAATTTCTTTCTTTAAAACTTTTTCAGTAATTACTGGGAAATTATTAATTGTAGCTTGTCCACTGTTTGTTTTGTTTAGTTCTTCTAGTCCTTTTACAAATATAATTTCTTCTTCATCTGATATTATTAGAAAATCTAAAATACCAGCTTTTTTTAAGTTATCATACATAGGAACTATAGTTCTATCTAGTTTTCTCGAGTCTTTTGACCTGATAGCTTCTATAGGGCTTCTATTTCCTCTTAGTCTCCATATCGACGGTTTTCCTGGAGTGTCATCATACGCGTAAAAAGCCATTTTTTCATAAGAGCTATTTTCTATCTTATTCCATACCGCTTTACTTCCTCTACTCTCACTCTCCAGCACCCTTTTGTTCAGGTAGTCCGTAACAAAAAAACTAGAAATTACAAGAGCTATAGCAACTATGCTAAGAGCTATAAGAAAAAGTATATTTAATCTGGTTCGAAGTAACATGGTTTTTATTTTATACTATTTATTAATATTAGGCTTCTAAAAGCAAAGTGTAAATAAAATTGGCACGTAATTATAAGATTACTCTCTATTATATTTTTCTACAAACCTAAAAACAGCATAAGCTGCGATATCAGGCAGTTCTACTCTTTTTGGCTTTAAACCATTTTTTTGAAGAGTTCTAGAAATCTTTTTTAGTATTATTTTTTGTGCTGCTATATTTATTCCTTTCATTTGAGAATCATAAGAGTCTTTTCCCTTAATTTTTTCCCAATCAAAACCAAACTCGTCAGATGCTTTTTTGTAAAACTGTCTGTTCCAGCTATGTGCACCATTTTTAATTAGTTGGATTACAATTTCATTTAAATGATTATCAAAAGTATTTGGATTTTTTTCTTTTTTGTTTTTACCACCTAAAGCTCTAAATGCCATCCAAGTTGATGGCTTAATTAAATTAGCACTATTTTTTTCTTTTTGTATTTTAGCTATTTCATCATCAGCTTGTTTTGTTGACTTAGTTATATCTCCATGACAACTAACACATGCATCTCTAGTTTTAAAAAAATAAATCTCTTTTCCTATATTTAAGGTTAATTCTTCAGATAAAGATTTTATGGTATTATCTGCTAGAGCTAAAGTTGATAAACTTGAAAAAGAAATTACTAATAGAAAAGTTACAGTGGTTAATGTGTTAATCATCATTGTAATCGCATAATTAAAAATAATTTGTATGATTTAATACTTATTAAGAAGCTTGTAAAGCTTTTCTTATATCGCTTGGTTTAATAGGTAACTTTTTTATCCTTATGCCCGTTCCATTAAAAATTGCATTAGCAATCGCAGGTGCCACTACTGTAGTGGCAGGCTCTCCCAAGCCAACTGGATGGCCACCTGTTTCAATCAATTCTATATCTACTTTTGGAGCATTTTTTAATCGCATCCATTTGTATGTATCAAAGTTATTTTGATTAAACTGCCCATCTTCTAATGTCAGTTCTTCATGTAGTGCCAAACTTACTCCAAATAAAGCTGCTCCTTCTATTTGAGCCAGTGCTCCATCTCGATTTATTACAGTACCACAGTCTATCGCATAAGTGAGTTTTTCTACGTCCACCATTCCAGTCTCTAGATCAATTCTGATTTCGGCCACACAAGCACTCCAAGTAGGTGAATCCCTAGATTCTGAGCCAGATACTGCAACCCCTATTCCATAATTTTCTTTTTCCTCCTTTAAGGAATATCCCGCCTTACCTGAAGCTACTAGCAGAGCATTTCTTAACCTTAGAGCTCCTCCTGATAGTTTGCTTCTAAGGGACTTCCTGCCATCTTGTAATAAATTATTAGACAGATGGGGTAGTTTAGTAGAAATTTGATTACTTTCATTATTTAACATGCTCAGTCTAAATTCAACTGGATCTCTTCCAAGTTTATGAGCTATCTCATCTATAAACGACTCAACAGTAAAGACCATATATCCATTAGCAATAGATCTTAAAGCACCAACGGGAACTACACTATTTAGTTTGTCATTTTCGTAAATAGTATATTTTCTATTTCTAATAGAATACCAATGATCGCCTCCATCAACAGTCCATTTGTCTATTTTTAGTCCTTTATTTTCAATATCTTCTTGAAACCAATCTGCAGGTATTCCCCATTCTGGTCTTTTGAGCATACTACCTGCACATAATTCAACATGCATATTTTCTAAGATTCCTTCTTGTGATATTCCTGCAGTTAATCTTTGATAAGTGGCAGTTCTGGGTTCTGTACACTTCATCATGGCTTCTCGAGTAAAAATTAGTTTAACCGATTTATTCAAATTTACAGAAGCAAAAATAGCCAGACGAGCTGCAACATCATCTCGACTTCCAAACCCTCCTCCAGCATATCTTTGGTGTACCACGAGCTTTACTTCTTCCTCTTTAATGTTAGTAAGGTTTGCTATTTCTGGAGTTAAACCCCAACCAGTAAAACTGTTAGCTTGCTGTCCACTTATAACATGCCAAGTATCGTTGATTTTACCTACTACAGCATTCCAAGGTTCTAATAATGCATGGGCTACAAAACTTGTAGTATATATTGACTGATGCGTCTCATCGGACAAACTCATTCCTTTATCAATGTCTCCTTCATGATAACTAACTGCCCCCTTATTTTTTTTACTCATTATATTTTGAGCTTGATTAAGAAGATCACTTGTATTCACCCTGTTTTCTTGAGGAACATCCCATTTTATTGTTATGCTTTTAGCAGCTCGCATAGCGGCAGGAAAAGTTTGGGCAGTTACTATCATCCAACCTGACAAAGGATCATTTTTATCTAGTTCAGGATTTATAGCTTTTATATAGCCTTTTATATTTTGACAATTAGCGTCATCATAAGACGTAATAACTGAACCTTTTCTCGTAGGAGGTGGCACCACAGCTGCATAAATCATATTAGGTAAATAAGAGTCAATTCCAAAAATAGCAGAACCATCTATTTTTGAAAAATTATCTAATGCTTGAAGAGGCTTACCTATTAATTTATATTCTTCTGAATCTTTTGGTTTGAGAGTTAATAACTCCTCTGAAGAAAACTTCCTTTCAATAGTAGTCTGTGATAAAATTTGTGAATATGATATAGTTTGACCTGACCACTGGTCAATTACCGCACTGTTTTTCGCTATACAATCTTCTGCATTCACACCCATTAATTCAGCACCTACTTCAATTAAGGCTATTCTTCCTGCCACTCCTGCTCTTGAAAGATCATCAAAATGTTCAGTAACACTTCTAGAAGCAGCAGTAAAATGAACTCCTAATTTTGATAAATTATCTGGATATCCTGGGTAATCTATATTTACTATATTCCAATCTAATTCTAATTCTTCAGAAACTATTTGTGCAAATGCTGTTACTATGTGTTGACCCATTTAACACTTATTTACATGAATAGTAGTTCTTCCACTTGGTTCCATTGTAAATATAGCTGTGGGTTCAAAATTGGTTGGTATCATTAAAGGATTTCCAGCATCCAAAAGATTCTCTACTTGTAGTGCTTTTGATGGGTTAATAAAACCTATAGTTAGTGAACTAGAAACAAAAGTAGAGTATACTAAAAATTCTCTTCTAGATATCCTATTTTGCATAGCTTAGGCCCTTTCTTTTAGTGCTATTTGAGATGCTTTACGAACTGCTTTTTTTACCCTATTGTAAGTCATGCATCTACAAAGGTTATCTGACATAGTAGATATTATTTCTTGATCATTTGGCTCAGGATTCTGTGCTAGTAATGCTGCTGCCATCATTATTTGACCAGATTGACAATAACCACATTGGGGCACTTGAATTTCTAACCATGCTTTTTGAACTGGATGAAGTTTATTTGCACCTAATCCCTCAATAGTTGCGATTACTGTTCCAACTGCATCTTCTACACGAATTTGGCAAGACCTTATAGCTTCTCCATTAATGTGCACTGTACACGCCCCACATATTCCTCTTCCGCAACCGAATTTAGTTCCATTAAGACGCAATTCTTCTCTTAACACCCACAAAAGTGGTGTGTCAGCTTCTGATTCTGTTGTATAGCTTGCTCCATTTACGAATATATTAAACATTCCTCTCTCCTAGTTCAAATACTTAAATTTAAATACTACTCTCTTAAAATCTAATTGTTTTCTCTAAATTAGACATGCGGTTAATTAAGCCAATTGTTTAGTTATATCCCCTGGTTTTATGGGTAATTTTCTAACCCTAATTCCCACAGCATCAAAAATAGCATTTGCAACTGCTGGTCCTACTGCTGCTAGTGCAGGTTCTCCAATTCCAACTGGATGATCAGAAGATTTAATTATTTCTACATCCACTTTAGGAGTATTTCTCATCCTTAGCCATTTATAATTATTAAAATTTTCCTGCGGAAATGTTCCATTTTCAAAAGTAAGAGATTCGTATAGAGCTATACTTAATCCTGTAAGGGCTGCTCCTTCAATTTGAGTTTTGACATTTCCTGGATTAATTACTGTTCCACAATCTACAGCATAGGTCAATTTATGTACATCTATAGTTCCTGAATCAGTATTCACTTCAACTTCAGCTACGCAGGCTAACCAAGTGGGATTATGTCTACTTTCTGGAGCTGCAACCGCTACTCCCATTCCATGGTTTGTTTTTTTCTTCTTAATACCATAACCAGCTTTACCAGCAGCAACCTGCAATACATTACGTAACCTTTTTCCCTTAACTTCATTTTGAATTGCATGAGGTGTTTTTCTAGATAAAACATCTGCCATGATATCAGGAGATCTTGGCGGAGACACTATTTTATCGTTTGATCCATCAAGCATTTCTAATCTATAACTTACAGGATCTATTCCAGCTAAACTTGCTAGTTCATCAATAAATGATTCTACTGTAAATACAATATAGCCATTTCCAACCGACCTTAGAGGGTTAACAGGAACTGAATTCATTAATTTTTCGTTTAAAAATACTGAACATTTTCTGTTTTCTATAGAATACCAGTGTCCCGAACCATCGTAAGACTGAGTGGCAAGAGGTATACCCTTACCTTCAACATCAGTTGCCAAAGCTTCTGCTGGCATTCCCCAGTCTTTTCTATTTTCAAAAGTCCCGCAACTGATATTAATGTTTAATGATTTTAATTTACCATCTTTTGTAAGACCAGCTGTAAGTTCTTGATAGCTAGCTGTTCTAGGCTCTGTATCTTTCATCATAGCCTCACGGGTGTATATGACTTTCACAGGTCTATTGACCTCAGCTGACGCAGCCACAGCAAACTTATTTGCATTGTCCATTCTGGTCCCATATCCTCCACCGGCTAAACTCTGATGTATAACCAACTTGATTTCTTCAGGTTTTTTACCAGTATGTGCACCAATAAAACCTGGCATTATCCAAGCAGTCCAAGTATTGTGTTGTTGTCCTCCAATAATATGCCAGACTCCATTAATCTCGCCAGCTAAGCCAGTATAAGGCTCCATTAAAGCATGAGCTACAAAATCAGTAGAGTAATCTGCTTGATGAGTTTGGTCAGCCTGTTTTATCTCTTCATCATAATTTCCCTCACTATAGAGAACTGCTCCTCCCG
>CAYRXL010000008.1:1903-7456 GCA_964428295.1 uncultured Alphaproteobacteria bacterium | reverse complement strand
ATGGAGGATATCACGAAGGTTTTATGGTGAAGGTATAATGTATACTCTAATATTATGACATTGAGAATCATCAAATGACTCTATAATTGAGCCTAGTCTAGTTGGTGGAGGCACTACTGCTCCATAAACCATATTAGGCATCTTTGCATCAATACCAAATTTAGCTGTACCAAATATTTTCCCCGGAATATCAAGAGCATCTTTAGATTGACCTATAATACTATACTCATCAAACTCTTTTAATTTAAAAGCTGAAAGTTCTTCAGGAGTAAATTTTCTTTCTATAGTAGTTTGAGATAAGACATCAGAGTAAGAAATTGACTGTTCTGACCAAGTATCAATAATTTTACTTTTTTTTGCTATGCAATCTTCTATTTTACTACCTAGAAGTTCCGCGCCTGCTTCTATCAATGCAACACGACCAGCAACTCCTGCTCGCGAGAGTTCTTCAAAATGAATTGTAGTGCTTGAGGAAGAAGCTGTAAAGTGAGGACCTAGTTTCTCAAGATTCTCAGGAAATCCTGGATAATCAATTACTATATTTGACCAGTCTAACTCGAGTTCTTCTGCTACTATTTGAGCAAATGCTGTTCCTATGTGTTGACCCATTTCACACTTATTTACGTGAATAGTCGTTCTACCGCTGGGTTCCATAGTAAAATATGCCGTCGGTTCAAAATTAGTAGGTAACATTAACGGGTTTCCAGGATCTAAGAGGTTTTCAACTTTAGCAGTATGACCCCTTCTTCCAAGCCCTAAAGTAAAACCAACACTGGACAATGAGGATAAAACAATAAAATCTCTTCTGCTTAATGAAGTTTTATTCATTTTTACACCTCTTCTTTTCTGGCAATTTTAGCTGCTCTTGATACAGCTTGCTTAATTTTATTATATGTCATGCATCTACATAGATTATCAGACATAGTTGAAATTATGTCATCTTCGCTAGGATCTGGATTTTGTGCTAATAGAGCAGAAGCCATCATTATTTGGCCTGATTGACAGTAGCCACATTGAGGCACTTGTATTTCTTGCCATGCTTTCTGAACTGGATGAGAATTAGACTCGCTGGCCAATCCTTCAATAGTTGTAATCAACGTTCCCTCAGCATCTTCAACCCTTAACTGGCAGGACCTTATAGCCTCACCGTTAATATGAATAGTACAACAACCACAAATACCTCTTCCACAACCGAATTTTGTACCCTGTAATCCTATTTCTTCTCTTATAACCCACAGCAAAGGTGTATCTGGTTCAGCTGAAGTTAGATAGCTTTCACCGTTTATCACGAGTCTAATCATTATAAAATCTCCCTATGTAATTGACAAACAATCAACTTTTATATTTTACCAAAATGCGACAACAAATTTACACCATTTTACACATAATACTCAAGTCTATTTACAATAATTTACTTAATTATAAGAAATCTTTCTCTTAATTAATTTAAAAAACCATATTTTTAAAACAAATTATGAGAAAATATTTGATATTGATGAATTATTTAAAAGTAAACATTACCTCCTTTATTCTTACCAGAGATAAATGTTGAAGTTCTTCTATAAATGATACCAAAGAAACTTTTAATCGAATAAGAAGCTTTAATTATATAGAATAATTTAAGGTGACCCATGCTTTAAAAAAGGTTTTTGTTAAGAACGTCTAGTATTAATATTAATAAACAACATTGCTATTATAACACCAATTAAAGCTAGGAAAGCAGAAAAGAAGAATGCTTTGTTGTACATATATTTATATAGATCACCAGACACTACTAAAGCTACAGATAGAAAAACCCCCATGGATATAGCGGAGTAAAGTGCTTGGCATTTAGCTTGTGCTCTAGAAGGCATTATTTCAGATATAAAATAAATAGCTGCAATATGCGTTAAACCAAAAGTAAATGCATGCAACACCTGTATTAAAGATATAAATACAATATTACTCGCATAAACCATTAAAACCCAACGAATTGTTGCTATTAAACCAGCAACAATTATAAAAGTTTTAGAATTGAATAAATTTCTAATTTTTGAAAATATGGCTAATAAAATTATTTCAAAAATAACGGCTTCAGCCCATAATCCTCCAATAATAGATTCATTAATACCTATACTTTTCCAATAAATAGAAGCAAACCCATAATACATTCCGTGACTACTTTGAATAGCACCACAAGCCAATAGAAAAGGTAAAAAACTTCTATTTCTTAATAAACTATATATGCTGATATTATGCCTTGCTGGTAAGGATTTTATTTTAGGCATACAACATATGGATATGAAAACTAATATAGCCCCAAAAGTCATCAAAAGAGGTATATAAGAAATACCCTGATAATCTACAAATACTCCAACTAAAAAAGATGCAAGTATAAAAGAGATAGAACCCCACAATCGAGTTTTACCATAATCAAATTTATGAGTTTTAATGGCAGTAGTAGTTATGCTTTCAATTAATGGCATTAATGGTGCAAACATAGACCAACTTAAGATTGCAATAATAAAAATGAAAAATAAAGAATTTATAAAATTTAATAAAAATAGCAAAGTCATAGCTAAGATTGAAAGATAATACATAGGAATTTTTCTATTTCCATATTTATCTCCAATGCCTGCAGAAAAAAGATTTGAAAAAATTTTTACTAAAAGCGAACAAGACAAGATTATAGCTATATAACGTGCATCAAAGCCTTTATAAGAAAGCCATAGTGGGAAAAATGGAGCATCAATACCTATTACAATAAAGATAGTGAAATATACAAAAGAAAATTTATTTGATATTTTATTTTTAAAAATCATTCTCTAGAGTTTTTAGAGGGTGGTGCCCAGGGATGGGGAAGACACTACACAATTATGCTCATTGTAAGTTATTGATTCTACTACATTAATTATTTTCATTGTTTTTTGGTATCACCCATTTGTATCACCCCGAGATTAAAAAAACAGTATCACCTGCTACTGATAAAAAATTATAACTGATTTTTATATTACTCAAAACCCATAAAGGGAATCCATTTATGGTGATATAACCAGGAGCAAAATTGTTGAGTCTTTAAGAAATGACAAAAACTAAGGAATCTCTTTCTCAAAATTGATTATATACTCATCATTTATTGGTATGGGTGGGGAAAAAAATGTCTATTTCTTGTCTATTATATATACCAAGCTGTCATATATGAGCTAAAATCGAATATGGTAAAACGCATTATCAAAAAAAATATTAGATAAAAAAACCAAAAAATTAAAAAAAGAAATGAGAAAAAATTTAGAACAGAAAGTTGATAATTTAATTCCTCCTATAAGGCAGTGATTAAATCTATATGGCACCCTTTTTGCAAAATCAATTTAAATTAAAAAGAGAATTATATATGGCTTCGTCAAATATTTTAAAGACTACAGGTATTTCAAAAAAAGTTGATGGTGAAAATAACATTTTGAAAACAGGAAAGAAAGGAAATAACTTTTCAAAAGAAATAGATAATCTAAATGTAGATGACGAAAAGCAAGTGAAAAAGGATGGAGCCGCTCATACTGAACATGTTTCTCATACTGAACATAATGAGAAAAGTGAAAGTCTTAATATAAAAATTCATACAATTCCAACATTAAAACTTCTGAAAGTAAAAATTCCAATGGATTATATTAATGTAATAAATGACCATATTGATAATGTGATTATTCCAAATAATAAAAGTTTTGCTAATGGACTTGTTGGACAAATTAATCAAGATAAAAAATCTGCACAATTAGATTTTCCATTTGATACTGAATTTGGAAAAGAGTTTCAAAATTTTCTGGAAATGTGTGGGACAACTTATTTACTAAGAGGACACGGTAGAAAATCAATAGCAGAGCCATTTCAATGTTGGACGATTCATAGTTATGCAGGTGATTATAATCCATTTCATAGTCATTGTGTTCAAACTAGGGCTGGACTTTCTTGCGTAATTTATTTAAAAGTTCCAGAGTGTATTGAACAAAATGATAATGAACAATCTATGATTAAATTAACTGAAGCCACAGGGCAATGTGATGGTTGGACACAATTAATTTGGGGTCAAAATACCCGAAAAGAAAGATATGAATTAAAACACCAAGAACAAGAATATATTAAGCCTGTTGTTGGTAAATTAATTCTATTTCCACATTGGTTGAACCACCAAGTAATGCCTTTCTTTGGTGAAGGAGAAAGAAGAACTTTATCTTGTAACTTTAATGTTTATGATACAAAATTTCCACCTTACGAAGAAGGAATCATGGACAACTCTATATAATGAGTTAGAAAAATTAAATAGTATTATAAAAGAACTATCTAAAATATCAGATGAAGCAAATGGAAACTTAAATAAAAGTATTTTAGAATCATGGAGACTTAAAAGTTTCTCTAAATTTTCTTCAAAGGCATCGGAACAATTAAGCATAACTACTAATAGAGAAAAGTTTATTAATGAAGAAATAAAAAGAGCTAAAATCTATGGGTTAATAGTCATTTAATGGAGGATAATATGGTCATACTCTATATCTTTTATAACTTGCATAATTTAAAATTAAATAAGATAATTCAACCATGTATATAAGAACTACAATTGGAAAATTTCCCTCTAAATTAAAATGTGATATGTGGCTTTCTTATATAAAGTCTGAAGTAATACCAAAATTAAGAAAGAACTCAAAAGTTTTAAATTGGAGAATTGTGAGTATTGGAGAAGGACAAACATTAGGAGTAGCAATATATGAAAATGAAAATGAATTTAAAGAAACTAATAAGTGGATAGGCCCATTATTTAAAAAAGCTGCCCAAGAGTTAGATGGTAAATTTGAATCTTTAGAAGGTGATGTTGTGATTAGCTATGACAAACCAGTTGTAGACGATACATAACTTTAAGACAAACTACTAATTTCAGAACTAAATTTATATTTAATAGTAAGGTGCCCAGGGATGGGGAGGGCACCATGAAATTATAGTCCATGTAAATAACTGATTTTAAAGCATAAATTACTTTCCTTATTTTTCTGGTATCACCCATTTGTATCACCCTTAACATAAATAAACAGTATCACCTACTTGTGATAAAAATATTATAAATAATTTTTCTATTAATTAAATCTTATAATCCAAGCCCATTCAGGATGATATAACCATGGGCAAAATTGTTGAGTCTTTAAGAAATGACAGAAAACTTAAGGAATTCCTTAAATTACAAATGAGATTATCATGGACAATCAATAGATGGGCAGGGAAAAAAATTGGCATTACTTCATTAAATATAATATGACCACTCATATATGTAGCAGAAATTTATGGGTTTATAGCTATTGACTACTAGAAAAATATATGTTAAAAAAAACTTGTGAGAATTTAATTGACAACGATAGATTTATCTGATATAATTATATTATATACTAGAAAACTGCGTTAGTGAGAAAACAGGATGTCCTAAAGATGGATATTTTGAAAAGACTTCCGACAAATGGTGGTCGTTCCAGGGAAAAAAAAATCATAAAACTCTAAGCATCTTAGTTGATATCACTACCAAATTAACTCTAGTCC
>CAYRXL010000008.1:291-1893 GCA_964428295.1 uncultured Alphaproteobacteria bacterium | reverse complement strand
AATGCAGGGAAAAGAGCACCTACTGCAATCCTTCAATTAAAAATTTAATTTATGAATTACGCTTTGCGTAGTTCTTTAACATGAAGGATTATTATGCAAAAATTATTATCTGTTCCAGAAGCATCAAAACTTTTGGAAACACCTGAAACAAATATTTATATGTTAGTGAGACGTGGAATACTAACTGCACAATCTCAAAATCCAATTACTATTTCTGAAACTCAATTATGTTGGTATCTCAACACTAGAGTTCCTAGTCAATTCATAGTAGTTTATAAAAATGAAGAACTGAAAATGGTTGCGTAATGTTTGAATCCAAAAATTGGAAGAGCATTTATCTGTCGTTACCACAAAAAGATAGAGATACATATTATTTGTATTTGTGCTTTGTTCGTAATTTTTTAGAAAAAAATATTAAAGTAAAAGAAATTACAACTGAAAGAATTGAAATAACTAGTAAAGGATTTATACCTAGAAGAAAACTTGGAATTGCATTTGGACATCTTGCAAAATTCTTTGATGTTCCCTCATCAAAACCAAAATGTAGAACAATAAAGGGTAAAAAGAAAACAAAACCATATTGGGATGCAGGTAAGATTCATTATTTATTGACTGAACACTCAATACATTCATTAAATCTGGAAGAGATTCATTCACCTAACATATTGAAACAATTAAATATTCAAGGTGGGGAATTACAAAGGTCACTCTATCTAAATAGATCATATAAAACCTTCGTTATTTGTAATTCATTAGCTTATCCTGAAAAGGAACAGATAGTTTATGAAAGATTGTGGAGAGAAAAGTATGATGTTTCTTTTTATGATTCATATTCTTTTGCTAGAACAATAATTAAGAATGCAGTTCCATCCTTAGTTACTCCAAAGTTTAATGATGAGCACGATGATAATCCTTCTCCTTGTTTACTTGGTGGAGTAAATTTTAATAAATTTGGCTACGCCGTTATTGATACTGATTTGATGATTTCTCTTTTTGGTGAACACAGAACAAAAATAGATAAAACTTATCCTTCTCCCTACGCTCATAGAATTTGTAGCATGGTATCTTTTCCAAATGCAGACTGGAAATGGGTTTTGGAAAAAGAAAAAGATAATCCACTAGAATCTCACCATAAATGTTTTATCCCTAATTGCGTAAATCCATTACATAACAGACCTGAATATCGTAAAGAACACAACAAATTACATGTGGCTTTAAAAGATGGTCACCCAATAGTGGATACGCAGAACCAACATTTAGAAAAATTAGATTTTCTTGCAAGAGCATGATGTGGTCTTCATGCAACCACAGGAGCAAAGTGAGCTTAAGGAACTTTCCTTGCTCCTTATTTTGGAGTGCTAGTTTTTGCTTCCAATTTCTAGCATTCCAATATGATTTTTTAATAACTATTTCCTTTTGATCTGGCTTGGTATAGATCAACTCACCTCTAATTGAGAAATAGTTATCTCCTTCTATTAACTGATCTTGAGAAGATGAGATATGACTATCATGATTGATCGACTTTTCCAGGGACAGGGTGTTGTCCAAGGTACTAGGTTCCCAAACTCCTGCGATCTGTAAATGTAAAAAGTCTTTTCCCCG
>CAYRXL010000008.1:0-281 GCA_964428295.1 uncultured Alphaproteobacteria bacterium | reverse complement strand
ACAAAATGACTGAAGAATATAAAGAATTAAGAAATTTAAAATTTAAAATAGTAGACCTAATAGAAAATAATTTAACTGATGTTGATGTTACTAATTCTGAAACTAATACAATTGAATTGGAACATGATGGTAAAAATTATTTACTCACTATGGAACTTATGAATAGTGAGTAACATTAAATCTTTAAAGACTACCTAGTTAGTAACTAAAACAATAAATATTCTAGTATGAATTCCATTTATGAAGGCAACCCAAATAATATGGCACAAAAGATACAGTTC
>CAYRXL010000007.1:25233-26292 GCA_964428295.1 uncultured Alphaproteobacteria bacterium | reverse complement strand
AAACAATATTAATAGAATAAGGTAATATTCTTATATTAAAATTTCCTGAATCAACTAAAACACCTCCTATTGCAACCCCATGGCCTCCTAAAAATTTTGTAGCCGAGTGCATTACGATATCTGCACCAAAACTTATTGGATTACACAAATAAGGCGTAGCAAAAGTATTATCTACTAAGAGAGGAATATTAGCTTCTTTTGCAATTAAAGATACTTCTGGTATATCTAATACTTCTAAGCCTGGATTTCCAATAGTTTCAGCAAAAATCAATTTAGTTTGTTTTTTTATATTATTTTTTATTGAGTTATAGTCTCTTGGATCTACAAATGTAGTTTCTATTCCAAACCTAGATAAAGTATGTTCCAAAAGATTTCTACTACCACCATAAATTTTATTTGAAGAAATTATATGGCTACCCGAGTTCATAATAGTTGCAATTGCTAAATGTAGTGCCGATTGCCCACTTGCAGTACAAATAGCTCCCACACCGCCTTCGATAGCAGCTATTCTTTCTTCTAGTGTACTAACTGTAGGATTTGATATTCTTGAATAAATATGTCCTGCTGATTCCAAGTTAAACAATGAACTTGCTTGATCTACACTTTCAAATACATATGAAGTAGTCTGATATATTGGCTGAGCTCTAGCTAAATAATCTTTATCTAATCGCTGTCCCGCGTGGAGACTCAAAGTATCCAATTCATAATCCTTGCTTGAAGATTTATTTTTAGACATAACATTATCCAGTCATTTATTTTTTTATTTAAAAATATCTTCTGCTTTTTTTTTAGCAGAGTCTTTCTTATCCATCTCAATCTTTACCTTTTCAATTTCATTTTTTAATTCTAATAGATAATCCTCTAAATCATCAATAGACATTTTTTCTAAATTACATTGAAATTCTTTAGATGGTTTTTTTCCACCTATATTTTCATCTTCTTCCTCCATAAATCCCTCTGCTAGTTTATAATAAAATTATATCAAATCGCCAGTTGAAATATTAACAAAAATTATTTAGCATTCAAGATAGAGATACTTATGAAAATTCCAACAAAAAT
>CAYRXL010000007.1:16393-25223 GCA_964428295.1 uncultured Alphaproteobacteria bacterium | reverse complement strand
AAGGTAAAAGCTGCAGGGGTTAACAGACCTGATATAATGCAAAGAAAAGGAGAATACCCACCTCCTCCAGGAGCAAGTGACCTTCCAGGACTAGAAATATCAGGAAAAATAGTTCAAGTCGGAACTAAAGTTAAACATTTTAATGTTGGTGATAGTGTTTGTGCTCTAACTAATGGAGGAGGATATGCTGAATATTGCAAAGTAAACTCTCTACATACTTTAAATATACCCAAAGGTTTATCATACGTAGAAGCTGCCGGAATTCCAGAAACTTTTTTTACTGTTTGGGTAAATGTTTTTGACAGAGGAAAACTAAAAAAAAATGAAACTTTACTTATTCATGGAGGTTCTAGTGGAATAGGAACTTCAGCTATTCAAATGGCAAAAGCTAAAGGTGCAAAAATAATTGTCACAGCAGGTAGTAAGAAAAAATGTGATGTCTGCATTAAACTTGGAGCTAGCAACGCTATTAATTATAATAAAGAAGATTACTACAAAAAAATTATGGAATATACTAACAATAAAGGTGTTGATTTAGTATTAGATATAATGGGCTCAAATTATTTTAAAAAAAATATTGCTTCACTCAAAAACAATGGAAGACTTTCTATTATTGCGCTTCAAGGAGGATATAAAAGCAGCATAGATCTAAGAGACATATTGATAAAGCGCATTACAATAACTGCTTCTACACTCAGGCCTAGAACGGATGGTGAAAAAGCAAGAATAGCCAATAATATAAAGAAATTATTTTGGCATTTACTTGAACAAAAGACTATTAAACCCTTAATATACAAAACCTTTAAGCTAAATGATGTATCAAAGGCACATAAACTTATGGAAACAAGTAAACACATTGGAAAAATTGTGTTAAAAATTTAATACTAAATCCTAATTAGGAGAAAAAATGACGGGTCCATTAATGCCAAAATCTACTGCCGTATGGTTAGTAGAAAATACAAGTTTGACTTTCAAGCAAATATCTGAGTTTTGCAATATGCATATTTTAGAAATCCAAGGAATAGCCGACGGAGAAGTTGCCATAGGAATACAAGGAAGAAGCCCAGTTTTATATGGTGAGTTAACACAGGAAGAAATTGCTAGATGTGAAAATGATATAAACTCTACTTTAGAAATAAAACAAACTACAGATCCCATAATTAAAGAAAAAAAATTAAAAAAATCAAGGTATACTCCAGCATCTAGAAGACAAGATCTACCAAATGCAATTGCCTGGATAATAAAGTTTCACCCAGAACTAACTGATTCTCAAATTTGTAAACTTATAGGAACTACAAAAAATACTGTATTAAAGATTAAAAATAGAGAACATTGGAATATGCAAAATATTGTTCCGAGAGATCCTGTCCTTCTTTCACTCTGCTCGCAAAGTTCCTTAAATGAAGCAAAAGAGAAAGCTAATAAAAAACACTAAACTTTTATAGTAAAAATTACTAAAAGAGATATAATTTTTCAAAAATACTTAATGTCTTATTTGAACTTTGAGAAAACAGAATATGTCTACTGGTGATACTTTTTATAAATCAAAAAATATAAAATTTTTATTAATAGGAGATTTGATGCTTGATCAATATATAAAGGGTAATGTCAATAGAATATCACCTGAAGCACCAATTCCTGTTTTATCATTAAAAGATAAAAGCCAAATGCTTGGAGGAGCGGGGAATGTCTATAGAAACCTTTGCTCAATGGGTGCAGAAACTTATTTTATTAGTGTAATTGGAAATGATTCTTCAGGAAAAATACTCCTTAAATTAGCTAGCAACATATCTAGAAAAAATTCTTATATATACATAGAGGAAAAAAGAAAAACTACTGTTAAAACTAGATATTTATCAAATAATCAACAACTCTTAAGAGTGGATCAGGAAGATGAAAATGAACTAACTACAAAAGCAAAAAATTACATTTTATCTACTGTAAAAAAATTAATTCCAAAATGTGATGCTGTAATTATTTCTGACTATAATAAGGGAGTAATAGATAAAAACATTGCAAAAACTATTATCAAATACGGAAGAAAAATAAACAAACCTATAATTGATGATCCAAAAAACACTGATTTTAGTATCTATTCAAACAGTACTTTAGTGACCCCGAATAGAAATGAAGCATTTAATATCACTAAAATGGCAACAAACAGCAATAAAGAGGTAGAATTATGCGCAAAAAAAATTATAGATAAATATAATATTAAAAATATTTTGATCACAAGAGGAGAAAAAGGACTTAGCTTTATAAATAAAACCAAACGCCTTCATTTAAAAACTGAAGCAAGAGAAATTTATGACGTTTCAGGAGCCGGTGACACTGTTCTTGCTGCGTTTTCTATATCATATATTCTAAAGATGAGTTTTATGTATCTGAAATAACAAGAGTTATACGTAGTCACTATAAAGCAATTGCTATATTACTTACAACTGAATCTCCTAATGAATATGCTTATATACTAAATTCAAAGGATAAATCTGGCTTTACTCATAAATCTTGCGAACATTGCAGCTGGTATAGTTGTGGGAAAATTGGGCACTGCAACAGTCAGCAAGGAGGAAATTAAGGAAAACTTGTTAAATAATAAAGAAGTAAAAAAAGTAAGTAAATTAATCAATGTTTCCAGAATCAGAGAGATTACTACCAAATGGAGAAAAAAAGGACTAAAGATAGGATTTACAAATGGTTGTTTTGATTTAATCCATCCCGGACATATATACCTGTTAAGTGAAACCAAAAAACTTTGTGATAAATTAATTGTAGCCGTCAATAGCGATAGTTCTATAAAAAAAATCAAAGGAGAAAATAGACCTATACAAAATCAATTAGCCAGAACTAAAATTCTGGATGCAATAGAGAGTTGTGATAAAATTTGCTTATTTGAAGAGAAAACGCCATTAAAACTAATAAAATTAATACGCCCTGATATACTAACCAAGGGAAGTGATTACCAAAAACATGAAATAATTGGTTTAAGAGAAGTCGAATCATGGAGAGGAAAAGTTGTTGTTATAAAAAAAATTAAAGGGGAAAGCACTTCTAATATAATAACTAAATCTAAAAAATAATAATTACTTATTTTTAGTAATTTCTCTTCTTATTGTTCTTGTCTTGGTAAATAATCTTTCCAAATATAATCCATTTTCATTCAATATAGCATTTTCCAATTTATTTAAATCTGATTTAAATAAATCTAGCATTTCTAAGATTGCTGATTTATTAGTCAGCAATATATCTCTCCACATTATGGGATCAGAAGCAGCAATCCTGGTAAAATCTCTAAATCCGCTAGCTGCATACTTTGTCACTTCTTTTTTTAACTTACCCTCAAGGTTTGCTACCGTCCCTACTATAGAAAATGCAATGATATGTGGAATATGGGAAGTTATTGCTAGAACCATGTCATGGTATTCTGGTGACATAATATCAACCTTCATTCCTACTTTTTCCCACATTTTCGTTACCATATTTAGGGGTATATCTTTTGTATTTTCGTAAGGAGTTAATATACACCAACCTTCATTAAATAATTCAGCAAAACCCGAATCTGGGCCTGAATGTTCTGTCCCAGCTATAGGATGACCAGGTATAAAACTTACATCTTCTGGTATAAATAAATAGATATCATCCATTACAGACTTTTTTACCGATCCTACATCTGTCAAAATAGATCCAGCTTTTAAATTAGGCACTATCTCTTTAAAGACTTTTCTATATGCTGCTACTGGTATACCCACAATAACAAGGTCAGCATCCCTGACCGCATCTTCTATTGTATCTCTTACTTCGTTGACTAAATTTAACTCTTTTACTCTCAATCTCGTAGTTTTACTTCTAGAGGTTGCCGTTAATTTTTCTGCTAAGTCATGTTTCCTTATTGCTCTAGCTAAGGAGGAATTTATCAATCCCATACCTATAAAGGTTACGTTTCTAAATAAAGTCACTTTTATCTTCTTTAATAAGCTATCGGTTTAGGATAAGAACCCAAATATTTTAGTTCTTTATCACCTGTAGATACATATTTATCTATCAAGTAAAGATACTTATTATCAATTTTAGCCAACAAACGCAAACCTCTTTTGTTTTTTTTAATATCAGACCTAAATATAGAAACATCATTCCCAGAGGGCATTGGTTTTTTTCTTGATAAAATAACAGTGGAAGGTAAATAATTTTTATCATTTTTGTACAAAAAAGGGGAACTGGCAACTATATATATATTTTTAAAAAGATGCCCATCTATCCACCATGCACTGTTTTCCTCTTCGCCTGGAAATCTAAAAGCAACTAAATTAGCATCATAATTTTTCAATTTTTCTATAGCAGAAGTATAATTCTGCGCTTTAATGATTTTAACATTTCTACCTACTAATGCCTTGGTAGAATCAACATTTAATTTAAAATCTATATCATTAGGAACCATCACAATTATTCCACCCTGTAGTAGTATATGTGATCCAAAAATTTCTTCCCATATTTTATGAATTAATAAAGGAGATAATAAATTCTCAGATTTTAAAATCAGTCTTTCTAAAATAGATGCTTGCCTCTCTGGGCGATAAATATGAAAATCCTTTTTTTCTTTAGCTTTTTTTACTTCACTTATAGTTCTAGCTAAATCATTTCTTTTTAATAATAAATCTAGTATATTGTCATCAATTTTGTCTATTCTTTTTCTTAATAACTTCTATTCTGTATCAGACATCGCATAAATTCCTTATTAAAAAACTACCTATATCTGCTATACATAAAAGACATTATTTACAGGGTATACTAAATTAGATTAGATTAGATTAAAATAATTTTATTTCCAATGTTTTATAATTAATAAATTATTAAACCCAAGAGAATACAAAAAATGAATAAATTAAATAAAAATTCTTCCTTAAATAATTATACTCATAAGCCAATCCTTAAATTATCCAACCATTTTAAGTTAGATAGTGGTACATCTTTACCAAATGTTTCTATTTCTTATAAAACTTATGGTAGTCTTAACTCTAGAAAAACTAATGCTATATTGGTATGCCATGCTTTAACAGGAGACCAGTATGCCTCTGGAATCCATCCAATTACTGGTAAGAATGGATGGTGGAGTGATCTAATAGGACCAAACCTAGTGTTAGATACTAACAAATACTTCATAATTTGCTCCAATGTCCTTGGCGGATGTATGGGGACTACTGGACCTAGAGATATAAACCCCAATAACAATACAAATTATGGTATGAATTTTCCTGAAATTACTATTGGAGATATGGTAAAATTACAAAAATTACTAATTGACTCATTAAAAATTAAAAAACTATTTTGTATACTGGGCGGGTCTATGGGAGGCATGCAAGTACTAGAATGGGCAAGAAGATACCCTGAACAGGTTTTTTCTTTAATTCCTATTGCTACTTCTTTTAGACACACAGCTCAAAACATTGCATTTCATGAAGTGGGAAGGCAAGCAATAAGGACAGATCCTAATTGGGAAAATGGTAAATATTTAGAAAAAAACATAGAACCAAAACGAGGTCTGAGTGCGGCTAGAATGATTGGTCATATTACTTATATGTCTGAAAATTCATTTACTTCTAAATTTGGAAGAGATAAGAAAGAAAATTCCCTTTCAAAAATATTTGATGGAAGCTTTGCCGTGGAAGAATATTTACAACACCAAGGGTCTGCTTTTGTAAAAAGATTTGATGCTAACTCTTATCTATATCTCACTCGATCAATGGATAAGTTTGACCTATCAGAAAACTATAGCGGAAAACTAAATCTTGCTTTTAATCATAACAAATCTAAGTGGCTTATAGTTTCTTTTACCAGTGATTGGCTGTTTCCAACTTCTGAAAGCAGATTAATTGTCAATGCTCTTAATTCTAATGCAATTAATGTAAGTTTTGTAGAAATTGATTCAAATAGAGGACATGATAGTTTTTTACTTAAAATTCCAAGATTTTATTCTATATTAAAAGGATTCTTAGAAGGATCTGCAAAAAGTTATGGTATAGTTAATGAGTAGAATTGATCACGAAATTATATTAGAAATAATTGAACCAAATTCAAGAGTTCTAGATATAGGATGTGCTGATGGAGCTTTGTTAGCGCTACTAAATAAGAAAAAAAACGTAAATGGGCAAGGAATAGAAATAAAACATGACAATGTAGAAGAATGTTTAAAAAATGGATTATCTGTATTAGAGGGTGATGCAAATAACGAAATTACTAATTTTCCCAAGAATTCATTTGACTACGTTATATTAAGTCAAACTCTACAAACGGTCATCAATCCCAAATTAGTCTTAGAACAAATGCTAAGGGTAGGTAAAAGAGTGATTGTTTCTTTTCCAAACTTTGGATATTGGGCTTGTAGAATCCAATTACTAATCAAAGGAAAGATGCCAGTAACTAAGGAGCTGAAGTATACCTGGTATAATACTCCAAACATACACCTATGTACGGTCAAAGATTTTTATGAATTAACTAAATTAATAAATATACACATAGAGAAAGAGTATGCTATTTCCCCAATTGGAAAAACAATACAATCAAATTATTTAAAATTAATTACAAATTTAATCTCTTCACACGTCATATTTTTACTAGCTAAAAATAATACATCCTGATATTGATAAGTTAAATTACTCAACTGAATTGATAGCTTCTCGAATTGTGTCAAACATTTCATCTACTTGATTTTCATCAATTATCAATGGTGGTGACACACAAATTGTTTCTCCAGTAAATCTTACCATTAGGACTTCTTTAAAACACCAATCAAAAACATCATACGCTCTTCTTGTAAGACCATCTTCCCGGGTAGCTAGCTCTATACCTGCTACTAAACCAATATTTCTTATATCTACTACATTTTTTATATCCTTAAGGGAATGACAGCTTTGTTCAAATTTCTTTTCTATATTATTTGCTCTTTGAAAAAGATTTTCTGCTTTGTATTCTTCCAAAGCAGCCAAGGACGCAGCACATGCCAAAGGATGCCCTGAATATGTATACCCATGGAAAAGTTCAATGAGATGTTCAGGCCCATTCATTAGAGTATTATATATGTTTTTGTGAGTACCCACAGCTCCCATTGGTACAGTTGCATTAGTAATGCCTTTGGCCATTGTCATAATATCTGGAATAACATTAAACCTATCAGAGGCAAACGGAGTTCCCAGCCTTCCAAACCCACAAATAACTTCATCAAAAATCAGCAATATACCATTTTCATTACAAATTTCTCTTAGCCTCTCTAAATATCCTAATGGTGGCACCAATACTCCTGTTGAACATGCTACAGGTTCTACTATAACAGCTGCAATAGTAGAAGCATCATGAAGAGAAATCAAATCTATTAAAGAATTAGCCTTATCTTTACCACCATGTATTGGTTGTCCCACAGAAAATGAATTTAAGGTTGGAATGTGTGTGTCTTGTAAGTGATCAACACCAGGAAGATGAGTAGTAAATTGTTTTCTATTTGCTACCATACCCCCTACAGACATTCCTCCAAATCCCACACCATGGTAACCCCTAGATCTTCCTATTAGCCTATATCTCTTAGATTCTCCATTGGCATTATGGTATGCTAAAGCTATTTTTAGAGCTGTGTCTACAGCTTCTGAGCCCGAGTTAGTAAAAAAGACATGATCAATATCTTTCGGTAACATTTCAGTAAGTTTAGACGCTAACGTAAATGCTTTAGGATGTCCAAACTGAAATAGGGCAGTATAATCCATTTCTTCCACTTGTTTTTGTACAGCTTCCACTATTCTAGGTCTACAATGCCCAGCATTTACACACCATAAACCTGCTGATCCGTCTAGTATTTTTTTTCCATCAATAGAAGTATAGTGCATGTCTTTTGCAGAAATTATAAGTTTAGGATTCTTCTTAAACTTTCTATTAGGAGTAAAAGGCATCCAAAAAGGTTCCAAATTATTAGGAATATCTTTTGTTATTTCTGCATCAAGTACATGTTGTTCTTGATGTTTGGTTTTAAACATAATACTTTCCTCTATTAAGAAACTCATTATAGCTTAAAATAAAAATAAAACCAGTTAATGATAAACTACTAAGTAAGTGTACTAAAAATGATTATGTTAAAGATAAATGATAATTTAAATAAATTAACTATTACTGATTTAATAATAAAATTAGGATCCAATCTAAAAGATGATACTGCTATTCAAACAACCGATCCTAAAGAAAAAAATATCAGCTATGAAAATTTGCTTGATTTGGTCTATAAAACAAGAGATACATTTAATGCTTTAGGATATGTAAGAGAAGACAAAGTAGCACTAGCTATTAAAAATGGTCCTAAGATGGCATCAATGTTTCTTGCCACTGCAAGCAGTATGATAGCCTGCCCTTTAAATCCATCATACACTAAAGATGAGTTTGTTTTTTATTTCAAAGACCTCAACATTAAGGCAGTCATAGTAGAGAAAAACCCTCCAAAACCTATCATAACAGCAGCTAAAATGACGAATATAAAGGTTCTATATTTAGACAATAGCACTGGAAAAATAGAAGAAAAAAAATTAAAAAAACCCTATAACAAGAATAACAAGATTAGAACTAGTCAAGAAGACATAGCCCTTATTCTGCATACATCTGGAACTACTTCTAAACCAAAAATGGTTCCACTTACACATAAAAATTTAATTTTCTCGGCATACAATATATCCAAAACTTTAAATTTAAATTCAAAAGATAAATGTTTAAATATTATGCCTTTATTTCATATACACGGATTAACAGCAGGATTATTAGATGAATTACAAATAGAAGAAGTTTATCAAGTTGGTGGAGCTCA
>CAYRXL010000007.1:15704-16383 GCA_964428295.1 uncultured Alphaproteobacteria bacterium | reverse complement strand
CAAAATCATTTATAGAACTAGCTTTATTTTATTAATTAAACTTGCTATTGATGTAGATTCAGCATATTCTAATAGAAAAATGATCAGACTAATCATTTATCAAACTACTGTCAAAAAAGGAACTTCCATAATTCCTTCTAGTGGATTTAATGCTCTTAGTTTCTATAAAAATTTAGATACAACTAAACCTACTTGGTATACTGCTGTCCCTACCATGCATCAAATGATACTTTCACGAGCAAATAGAAACAAAAATATTATTTCTTTAAACCCTTTAAGATTTATCAGGTCATCATCAGCATCGCTCCCCGAATCTGTAATGATAAACCTTGAAAAAACTTTCAAGGCTCCAGTAATAGAATCATATGGCATGACAGAGGCTTCTCATCAAATGACCTCAAATCTCTTGCCACCAGATAAAAGAAAACCTAGCTCAGTCGGACTTCCCGCAGGACCTGAAGTTAAAATCATGACTAATAAAACTATTATTGATAGAAGCAACAAAGAAATAAAAGGCCAAATAATTATAAAAGGAGAAAACGTTACTAAAGGCTATTTAAACAATAAAAAGGCAAACTCTGAGAATTTTTATAATGATTGGTTTTTAACAGGTGATGAAGGATATTTTGATAAAGATGGATACCTAATAATATCTGGCAGACTAAAAGAATTAATAAAT
>CAYRXL010000007.1:14536-15694 GCA_964428295.1 uncultured Alphaproteobacteria bacterium | reverse complement strand
GAGGTGGGGAAAAAATTAGTCGATTAGAGGTTGACGAAGTTTTAACTAGTCATAAAAATGTTCTACAGGCAGTTACCTTCTCAATTCCTCATCCTAAGCTGGGAGAAGATATAGCTGCTGTAATTGTACTCAAAAGCAAACAGGAAAAATTTTTAGATGAAATAAAAATAAAGAAATTCTGTAAAAATAAACTTGCAGATTTTAAAATACCTAACAAAATAATTTTTATGAATGAAATTCCTAAAGGAGCTACTGGAAAAATACAACGCATAGGCATGGCAAAAAAATTGGGAATAAAATGAAAATATGCATTTTTGGAGCAGGCGCTATAGGAGGAATGCTTGCGGCCTTATTATCAAAAGAAGGAGCTGAAGTTTCTGTAATAGCAAGAGGAGAGCAGTACAAAGCAATAAAAGAAAACGGAATCTCATTTGTCAGTAAAGAATTAAATCTGGATTTTAACGCTAAATGTAAGACTTTTTCTAATACTATGGATGCCGGTCAATATGATGTAATCTTTGCGACAATGAAAGCTCATTCTGCTTCTTTATCAGCACTAGAGTTTAGCCCACTTATAAAAAAAAGCTCAGTAGTCATCCCTGCAATAAATGGTATTCCTTGGTGGTATTTTTATAAGTTAAAAGGTAGATTTGAAAATAAAAAGATCGAATCAGTAGACCCTGAAAACAAACAATGGAATGCTATAGGACCTGAAAAAGTTTTAGGTTGTGTTGTTTACCCAGCAGCTGAGATTATAAAGCCAGGAGTCATCAAACACATAGAAAGCAATAGATTTATTTTAGGTGAACCAAATAATACTAAAAGTGAAAGAGCATTGCTTATTTCTAAAATTTTAAAAAACTGCGGAATCAAAGCTCCAGTAAGCAAAAATATAAGAAATGACATATGGATAAAATTACTAGGGAATCTTTCCTTTAACCCAATCTCAGTAATAACAGAGGGAACATTAAAACAGTTAGCAGAAGATAATAATACGAGATTGATAATTTCTAAAATGATGATTGAAGCCATAAATATAGCAAAAAAGCTTGGCTCTAGTATAAAAATTGATGTGGAATCAAGAATAGAAGGTGCTAAAAATGTAGGAGATCACAAGTCCTCTACTTTACAAGATTTTCAGGCTGGAAAACCATTAGA
>CAYRXL010000007.1:8455-14526 GCA_964428295.1 uncultured Alphaproteobacteria bacterium | reverse complement strand
GAATTAACAAAAGCTGTGATAGAACTAGGAGATATAGTTAATTCTAAAACTCCTACTCTACAAATAGTGTATTCATTAGTAAAGTTGAGAGCAACTTTATCCAACTGCTACCCTCGTATTGGCTAGTAGCCTAATGCTGCTCCATCTTTTCTAGGATCCGAACCACCTATTAGCACATTATTAACTCTATCAACATATATTGCCTGTCCACCACCATGAGGAACTTGTGTAACTTCTATTTTATGACCTAATTCTGACAATTCAGTCTGAGTTCTTTTATCTATACCTCTTTCACAAGAAAGTACGCCGTCAGAAAAAAAAGTTCTTGGATTATCCAAAGCTGCCTGGATATCCATTTGGTAATCAATCACATTAGTTAAAAAATGGACCTGTCCAATGGGCTGATAATGTGCTCCCATAACACCGAAGGGCATAACAGGAAGATTCTCCCTAAGTAACATTCCAGGAATAATAGTATGCATTGGGCGTTTGCTTGCTTCAAGTACATTATTCTGTTTTCTATCCAATAAGAACGAAGATCCTCTATTATGTAACAATACTCCAGAATTTGGGGCAACTATGCCGCTTCCAAATGAATGAAAGATTGAATTTATGAAGGATACACAATTCTTTTCCTCATCTACTACACATAAATAAACAGTATCTCGATGGTCAGGCAGACTTAATTTAAATGGCTCATGCAATACTTTATCTAACTTAATTTTTGATTGCATCAATTCTGTGTAATTACTTGATAAAAGTTTATCAATAGGAACATTTATAAAATTTGGATCTGCTATATGCTTGTATCTTTCTAAAAAAGCTACTTTTGTAGCTTCTACCTCTAAATGAATTCTTTCTGGACTATTTGGACCATACTTTGCCAAATCATATCCTGATAATATATTCAACATCATTAAAGCAATTAAGCCCTGTCCATTAGGAGGACACTCAACTACAGTGTTTCCTTTATAATTTACACTTATTGGATTTACGTATTCGGCATCCGCATAAGTAAAATCTTCCATTGTATGAACCCCACCTAATGAATTCAATTTATCAACTATATCTTGAGCCACTTCACCCTTATAGAAACCATCCCTACCTTCTGATGCTATTTTTTTAAGAGTACTAGCCAACCTAGGTTGAAAATGAATTTCTCCTTCAATATATGGCTTCCCCTCTTTTAAAAAAATTTTTGCGCAATCTACATCTCTTGTTAATTTTTCTGTCTCTTTTCTCCAAACGTCTGCTATTACATCTGCCACCACATATCCTTCCTCCGCAAATGCTATAGCAGGTTTCAAAATTTTATCAAAACTTAATTTACCATAATCTCTAATTAATTTATCCCAGGCTGCAACTGCACAAGGTATGGTTACCGAATGAGGTCCATTTGAATTAATACTATTTCCATCAGAATCTATCACACCCTCTAAAGAAATTAACGAAGGAGTTTTTCCAGAGCCATTTAATGCTATTATCTTTTTTCCACCGTTAGGACAAAACAAACAAAATAAATCTCCACCTATACCTGTTGAATGTGGTTCAACAACGCCCAATACTGCAGCAGCAGCAACAGCAGCATCTATTGCATTTCCACCACTCTTCAATATATCAATTGCCGCTAATGTTGCTGATGGATGAGATGTAGCAGCCATAGCTTTTCTAGAATATACAGGTGACCTTCCAGGAAAGTGAATATCTCTCATTAAATATGTCCTTTTAATATTTTACAAATAATCTTCCATATATTCTTTTATAATTGAATCTATACTTTTATCTACATTCATTCCCAACTCAAATGCAAAACCATTATTCGCATCCTTTGGCCATCCCTTCACAATACTTGTATTATGTTTGTCATCATTTATTTTTACTTGTCCTAGTTTAATCCCTCTCGATACATTTTCTAAAGCCTCAAGAGACGATCCTACTGTAGATTTAATGCTTGGCAAACTAACTGCTCTGTCATTTCCAAGCAAATCTTCATTAATTTCATATAAATGAATTATACATTCTATACAATTTCGATAACCTATGATAGGCATTTCTGTGTCAAGAGGAACAGGACAATCATAATCTCTCCCTAATAAGGGTTCTCTAAATATAGCACTAGCAAAAGAACTTAGTGCCGCATTAGATTTTCCTGGTCTTATCACAACTGTCGGAAGTCTAGCTGTTCTTCCATCTATAAATCCTTTACGTGAATAATCGTTAAGTAGTAATTCACCGATTGATTTGGTCATTCCATATGTAGTAGAAGGAGTTTGCTTTACTTTATCCCCTATAGGAAAATTGACAAATTCACCACCAAACACTGCAAGAGATGAAGCAAAGATGAAACGTGGTGTGTTTTTCAATTCTTTTGCTGCATTTAGAATGTTAATAGTTCCTTGAATATTTACATCAAGAGCTTTATCAAAATAGGCCTCACACTCTCCGGAAACCATTGCACCTAAATGAAAAAATCCGTACTCACCTTCTTCTTGCAGAAAATCTATTAGATTATCTGAAGATATATCAAACTCTACAAAATGTAGTCTTTTTTCCTCACTGAATTTACCCTTATCTATGATTTTATCTAATATAATAATCTCCTCTATTTCTTCATTAGAACTGAGTATTTTACCTTTTTTCAAAAGACTATTTACTAAACGTGTTCCCAAAAACCCATTTCCACCAGTTACTATGATTTTCATTTTTGTACCTTTTATACTATCTTTGGCGGTGAGAATGGGATTCGAACCCATGGTACGTTATTATCGCACAACGGTTTTCGAGACCGCCCCGTTAAACCTCTCCGGCATCTCACCTTGAGTTATAAATTCATATACTTAATATACTACTTAAACAACCAATATTAGTATATACCAATAGTAAAAAATAACTTTAAAAGTAAGTATATTTGCTTTATTTAATAAAATTAAATTTTAATCTTTATTTTTATTACTTTTAAGGTTACTTTTCTATTTTTTGCGGGGATAGTTTTAATCATGTTTGCTATTATTAAATCAGGTGGAAAACAATACAAAGTATCATCTGGAGAAACATTAAAAATTGAGTATCAAAATTATAAAAAGGGTCAAATTATTAATTTTGAAGACGTATTATTTTTATCAACTAAAAACAATAAGGCTTTGGGAAAACCTACCCTAAAGAATGTTATAGTGACTGCCAAGGTATTAGAACAAGTGAAAGACAAAAAAATACTTGTTATTAAAAAAAGAAGAAGACACAATTCTAGAAAACTAAATGGTCATAGGCAATTATCAACCATCGTAGAGGTGCAGGACATAATAGTTGACGGAAAAAAACTACAATCTACAAAAGAGAAAAAAGCAAACATTGAACCCATAAAGGACAAAAAAGTTAATAAAAATGTAAAAGCCAAAGAAAAGCCAAAAAAAATACATACAACGAATAAATCAAGCACTACCAAAGACCCAAAAGTTAGGAAAAAGAAGGAGAAATAAATGGCGCATAAAAAAGCAGGAGGTAGCTCAAGAAATGGTAGGGATTCAGCTGGAAGAAGACTGGGAGTAAAAAAATATGGTGGAGAAAATGTAATCGCAGGTAATATTATAGTAAGACAAAGAGGAACAAAGTTTCACCCTGGCGACAATGTAGGTATAGGGAAAGATCATACCTTATTTGCACTAAAGAATGGTAAAATTGTATTTAAAAGAGGTCAGTTAGGAAAAAAATATGTATCCATAATTTGACCCATAAAATCGACTTAACTAGGAGTCATTCTGATGAAATTTCTGGACGAAGCAAAAGTTTACGTACTTTCTGGAAAAGGAGGAAGCGGATGTGTTAGTTTTAGAAGAGAAAAATATGTCGAATTTGGAGGTCCCGATGGAGGTGACGGTGGAAAAGGAGGCGATATAATCGTCAGGTGCGTATCTGGTAAAAACACGCTAATA
Source organism: uncultured Alphaproteobacteria bacterium (assembly GCA_964428295.1). Lineage (GTDB taxonomy): Bacteria > Pseudomonadota > Alphaproteobacteria > TMED109 > TMED109 > CAYRXL01. Next base: position 10,597 of record CAYRXL010000007.1, on the reverse strand, counting down.
GACTATAGATACAAACAACACTTTAAAGCTCAAAATGGACAAAATGGATCAGGAAATAAAAAAAAAGGATCATCTGGATTGGCAACTTACATAGACGTACCGCCTGGAACATCCATATACTCAGATGACTATTCTACTAAATTAGTTGAAATGATAAACGTAGGAGAAGAAAAACTATTCCTCAAAGGAGGAAAAGGAGGGTTTGGAAATTACAAATTTAAGTCTTCAAAAAATAGAGCTCCAAAAAGATCAAATCCTGGCTTACATGGAAAAGATATGTGGATCTGGCTAAAGTTAAGTTTAATTGCCGACATTGGAATTATTGGTCTTCCAAACGCAGGAAAATCAACATTTTTGTCATGTGTTTCTAATGCAAAACCAAAAATATCAGAGTATCCATTTACTACAATATCTCCACAGTTAGGAGTCGTATTGTACGATAACTACAAAGAAATTATAATTGCTGATATTCCAGGTTTAATAAAAAATGCACATAAGGGAGTAGGATTAGGAATTAAATTTTTAGGACATATTGAAAAATGCAAAACATTCCTCCATTTAATAGATATAACCATCGATGATCCTTATAAAGCATATAAAACAGTAAAAAAAGAATTATCAAAATACGATAAAAAGCTTACCAAAAAAAAGGAATTGGTGGTTTTATCCAAATCTGACTTAGTAAAGAGTAAAAGAGCGTATTCTACAAAAGAAAACCTATCAAATATGATAAACAAAGATGTACATATCTTATCTTCTAAAAAATTTACTGGAGTAAACAAAGTTAAAGATATATTATTGAATAGTGTTGAAAGAGATAAAACTGATTGTATTAGAGAGAATGAAGTGTGGAATCCATAGACTTTAATCCACTTATAGAAGCTAAGAGAATAGTAATAAAAATAGGATCTAATTTAATAGTAAATTCAGAAACTAATAAAATTAAAAAACAGAAACTGCTTGATTTTGCAAGAGAAATAAAAAATCTAATACTACTAAAAAAAGAAGTGATGTTAGTAAGTTCTGGTGCTGTTGCATTAGGTAAAAATATAATTAAGCATGACAAATCGAATATAGTACTTCATGAAAAACAAGCGGCCGCATCTGTAGGACAAATCATCCTTACCAACGCATGGAAAGAAGTTTTTAATACATTAGATCTAAATTGCGGTCAGATTTTGTTAACACACAATGACGCAGAGATTAGAAAAAATGCTATTAACGCTAGAAATACATTAGAAGAACTAATAAAAGTAAACGCTATATCTATAATAAATGAAAACGATACTGTTGCTACACAGGAGTTAAAATATGGAGATAATGACCAATTAGCAGCCAGAGTAGCACAAATTTCGAGCGCAAATGTACTAATAATTCTATCAGATGTAAAAGGATTATATAATTCAAACCCAGTCAAAAATAAAAATGCTAAGTTAATAGAGAGAGTTGACGAAATAAACAAATTTGTTGAAAGTGCTGCTAAAGATACTGATTCTGAAAATTCAGTTGGAGGTATGGTTACAAAAGTAAAAGCAGCTAAGATTGCTTTAGCATCAGGATGTCATATGGCTATAACAAATGGAAACTTCAATTCTCCTATATCATATCTCCTAAATAGGGGAAAAGCTACATGGTTTATATCAAACTCAAGCCCCAAATCTGAAAGAAAAAGATGGATAGCCAGCCAAGTAGAAGTAAAAGGAAGTATAATTATTGATGAAGGAGCAATAAAAGCATTAGAAAAGGGGGCAAGTATTTTACCTGCAGGTGTATTATCCATTTCAGGAGAATTTGATAAAGGTGATGCTGTAAATATTTTTGATAAAAGCAAAGCAATCGTAGGAGTGGGTTTATCTTCATATCCTTCAAAAGATGTCAAAATCATTGCAGGTCATAGGAGTATAGATATAGAATGTTTAATCGGGTACCAAGGAAGAGACGAGATAATACATAGAGATGATTTATCACTTAAAATTTAACCTAAAAAATGAATAATGAATAATTTTACCAACATAATTTATAAAATTTGTTTAGAGTCAAAAAAAACTACCAAAATTATATCTACAGCAAATACAAAAGAAAAAAACAATGCCCTAAAACTTATATCTAAATCAATAATCAATAACACTCAAAAAATTATTG
>CAYRXL010000007.1:6950-8445 GCA_964428295.1 uncultured Alphaproteobacteria bacterium | reverse complement strand
AGCAGGAAATGTCTGAAGCCTTCAAAATGAGCCTTGAGACTCTAAACTCACAAATAGATGCATGCAAGAATGGGCGGGGAAATGAGGCTCAGGACTTTTTGAGAACGATTCAGGATGTTAGGGTTGAAAATGGCGAAAGAATCAAATTTATCCGATTCAATCTTGGATAGATTAATGCTTAATAAAAGCAGGATAAAGTCTATGTCGGAAGGTTTAATTGAAATATCCAAGCTATATAATCCTATAGGAGAGATAATAGAAAACCATAAGAGACCCAACGGTCTAAGAATATCAAAAATAAGAGTACCACTAGGAGTTATAGGAATTATTTATGAGTCAAGACCTAACGTTACAGCAGATGCAGCAGGGCTTTGCATAAAATCTGGGAATTGTGGTATTCTAAGAGGTGGAAGTGAGTCATTCTTTTCATCTCAATCAATAATGCATTGTATACATGCAGGGTTAAATGATGCAAAACTACCAAAAAGTATAATTCAAAGCATACCAACAAAGGATAGAATGGCTGTTGGTGAGTTTTTAAAAATGAATAAGTACATTGACATCCTTATACCAAGAGGAGGAAAGAATCTCATAGAAAGAGTACAAAATGAAAGTAAAATTCCTGTAATGTCTCATTTAGATGGGATTTGCCATACATATATTGATAGCAGTGCCAACAAAAATATGGCCCTAAATGTTATTATCAATGCCAAAATGAGACGAACAGGCATCTGTGGAGCAACTGAAACTTTACTATGTCATAAAAAAGTAAAAGATACAATTTTACCCATACTTATAAAAAATCTCATTAATTTAGGGTGTGAAATAAGGGGGGATAAACACACACAAAAATTAAACAAAAATGTTATTCCTGCCAAATTACAAGATTGGCATACCGAATATCTAGATTCAATAGTTTCAATAAAAATTGTAAATGATTCAACAGATGCAATAGATCATATCAACTCTCTAGGCTCAAACCATACAGACGCAATTATTACAGAAGATAAATTAACAGCAAAACAATTCTTGAGTGAGGTGGATAGCGCAATAGTTATGCATAATACTTCTACTCAATTTGCTGATGGTGGAGAATTTGGAATGGGAGCTGAAATAGGAATATCTACTGGGAAACTTCATGCTCGAGGACCAGTAGGTATAAAAGAATTAACAACATACAAATATGTCGTAGAAGGAACGGGGCAGATAAGAAACTGAAATACATAACACTATACAATAGACTAAATTATATGAATATAGGTGTGCTTGGAGGTACATTTAATCCCCCTCATTCTGGTCATCTTTATATAAGTAAGATGGCTATTAAACTACTTCAGCTCGATGAAATTTGGTGGTTAGTTGCTCCACAAAACCCACTTAAAAAAAACAAGAACTTACCAACAGTAGAAAAAAGAATAAAACTAGCTAGAAAGATAGCCAACCATCCAAAAATAAAAATAGATTCTCCAGAATCTCATTTAAAAGAAAAGCAAAT
>CAYRXL010000007.1:2428-6940 GCA_964428295.1 uncultured Alphaproteobacteria bacterium | reverse complement strand
ACTCACAATTCCCTTTTAAGATTTAAATTAGCTATGCCTAGAGTAAACTTCTTACTAATAATAGGAGCAGACAATCTCTGTATTTTGCATAAATGGCATAATTGGAAAAAAATATTTTTTATTTGTCCTGTTGTAGTATTAGATAGACCAGGATATTTTAAAAAAGCCATAAATTCTAAGGCCGCTAAACACTTTTGGAAGAGTAGAAAAAGAACAAAAGAATTTATTACGATGTCAAATTATAAGCTACCTGCTTGGAATTATATAAGAATTAAGTTGAATAATTGTTCATCCTCACAAATAAGAAATAAAGCTATGGAAACTAACACAAATGGATAATTCAAAAGAAAATAATAATATATCTATAGAAACTCTGTGCAATTATGCTCACAATTTACTCTGCAAACACAAGGCTGAAGATATTATTACTATAAATTTAAAAGAAAAGTCTGATATTGCTGATTATATGATAATATGCTCTGGCTCCTCAAAAAGGCATATTACTTCTTTGACTGACTATCTTACAGAAGAATTAAAAAAATATAACCCGTCGATACTAAATATAGAAGGGAAAGATTCGGGAAATTGGGTATTAGTTGATACAGGTGATATTATAATCCACTTATTTAGACATGAAGTGCGGTTATTTTATGGGCTTGAAAGAATGTGGGATTATACAGTTTAGTGAGGTTAGGGACCCCTATAGTATTAAAGCAATACAAATATAAGGATAGAAAAATATATTTCATATCTATCGTATGTATTTTATTTATTTTAATTTCTTCAGCCACATTCCCCTTGCAAGAACATGAGAAAGAACTAAAAAAAATAAATAATCGATTGCAAATAGAAAAAAATAATATTTTAAAGCTAGATATTCAAGATAAAAATCTTGAAAAAAACCTTAAATCAATTAATAAAGAACTAAACTTTTACAAGATAAAACTAAAAAAAGTTAATAATAAACAAAATAAATTATTAGATAAAATAAAAATTTTAGAAAAAGAAAAAAATAATATTGAACACTCCTTATTGAATAAATACAACAACAAAAATGAGATACTTAATATTTTGGTAGCCTTATCATGGAAGAATCAAGAGAAAGACTTAACTTTTAATCTAATTCAGTATATTAGAGAAAATATTTTAATGGATATAAAATACCATAAAAAAAATCTTAATATTGCTAACAAAAAAGAAAAAGAATTAAATTTCAAGAATGCAGAATTTTACACTGATATAAATTTAATTAGGAAAGAAATAAATAAAAATCAAATATTACTTGATACTTACACCGGTGACACCATTATATCTGCTATAGATAGAAAGGAAATTAATAAAAGTATAAATGAAATCTCAATGAAAGCAAAAAGACTTAAAGATTTAATAGATAAACTCTCAAAAAAATCTTTGCCTAAAGCACCAGATACCCAAAAAATTGAAAAATTTAATTATCTTATTCCAGTAAAAAAACAACAGATTATAGGGGTATCACTTGATAAATACAATAAAGGCTTATTAGTTAAGGTAAAACCTGAGAGCACTATTATTACCCCTAATAAGGGTCTAGTAGTATATGCAAACTTTTTTAAAGGATACGGACAGCTTGTTATACTTGACTTAGGCAATAGTTATCACCTAGTAATTTCAGGCTTAGAGGAAATTCAATGTTTAGTTGGAGACTGGCTTGATAAAGGAGAACTAATAGGTAGCATGGGATCATTAACAGAAAATAAATCATTATACATAGAAATAAGATATAAAGGAAAAACTTTAAATCCCAATAAATGGCTACTATATACTAAATCAAAAAACTGATATACATATTTTGTTTAAAGAACTAAGATAGCAGTAGAGGCAACAATGAAATCTAAACATATATTCAAGACCTATGAAATTTTATATAAACTACTAATTCCTATTATAATATTTTTATTTATAGGAAGTTTAGAATCAAAAGCAGATAGTGATGCGTATAAACAATTGAACCTCTTTGGAGAGGTTTATGAAAGAGTGAAAAAAGAATATGTTGAAGAAGTAACAGATAAGGAGTTGATAGAATTTGCAATCAATGGAATGCTTCAATCACTTGATCCACACTCAAGCTTTATGAATTCTGAAACATTCGATGAAATGAAAATTCAAACTAAAGGAGAGTTTGGAGGATTAGGAATCGAAGTAACCATGGAAAATGGACTTGTTAAAGTTGTCTCACCAATAGACGACACACCCGCAGAGAAGGCTGGAGTTATGTCAGGTGACTATATTTCACATATAGATAAAGAGCCTGTATTGGGATTATCACTTTCAGATGCAGTCGACAAAATGAGAGGACCAGTAAATACAACAATAGAAGTTACTATTATTAGAAAAGGGGAAGAAACCTTTGATTTAACGATTACAAGAGACATTATAAAAATTCGTTCCGTAAAATCTAACACCGAAGGAGATGTAGGGTATTTAAGAATAACTTCATTCACTCAAAAAACTAACAAAAATTTAGTTAAAGAATATTCAAATATAAGAAAAAAAATTGGAGACAAAATGAAAGGATTGGTATTAGATTTGAGAAACAATCCAGGAGGACTCTTAGATCAAGCTGTTGCCGTATCTGATGCGTTCTTAAATAGAGGTGAAATAGTCTCAACAAGAGGAAGGGACTCTTCCTCAGAACAAAGATTTAGCGCCACAAAAGGAGATATAACAAATGGAATGCCCATCGTAGTTCTAATAAATGGAGGTTCAGCTTCAGCTTCAGAAATAGTCGCCGGTGCCTTACAAGATCATAAAAGAGCAATTATTATGGGAACGCAGACATTTGGAAAAGGATCAGTCCAAACTATTATTCCAGTAGCTAATGATGGGGCCATAAGGCTTACTACAGCCCGATACTATACTCCTTCAGGCAGGTCAATCCAAGCCAAAGGAATTGACCCTGATATTTTTGTATCTCAAGCTAAAATAAACTTCACTGAAGATACTGAAGATATAGAAAGGAGAAAAGAGTCAGATCTGAGAGGACACTTAGACAATTCAATTCAAGAAAATATCATGGATAAAACTGAAATCGATAGTGATGAAACTAAAGAAAAAGAAGAGAAAAAGGACTACCAACTAGATAGAGCTATAGACCTCATTAGATCAATCAGCATCTATAATACCACTAAAGCTAGTTAAAAAAGTGTATAAAAATAAAAACTGGAGACTCGGTGTAGGAATCATGCTCGTAAATGACAAACTAGAAATATTTGCAGGAGAACGTATAGATAATATAGGAGCATGGCAGATGCCTCAGGGTGGTTTAAATAAAAACGAACCACCTCTAAATGCTGCTAAACGTGAACTATTTGAAGAAACAGGCATTGAGTCTACTAAAGTTATTTCAGAGAACAAAGAGTGGCTTAATTATACCATTCCAACAACTTTAAAAAAAAAGCTTTGGAAAGGAAAATATGTAGGACAAAAACAAAAATGGTTCGCCATGAAATTTATAGGAGAAGATTGGGAAATAAACTTGAAAACAACAAAAAAACCTGAGTTTATCAATTGGAAATGGATGCAAAAAGAAGAATTACTTGAGACAATAGTCCCATTTAAACAAGAATTGTATATCAGAGTTTTTAAAACATTCGAATCCTTACTACAGTAAGCCTCAAATCAATTTTAACAGAACTACTTTAAACTAAATTTTTAATTTTTTCAGAATAGATAAAATATAATATTCTAATTTCTTTTGAACTCTATCATAGATTCCATAACCTCTATTTTCCTCTCGATATCTAAGTCTAAAACATTACTATGAGATTTTAAATTAGATAAGGTTTTCTCACACTCTTCAATATCTATTTCTTCTACAGATTTTATATTTTCAGCAATCACAGTACAATTATCTGAAGTAACTTCTACAAAACCGTTGCTTACAAATATTCTACTAATATTATTGTTGTTATTATGGATTTCCAGAACACCAGGCCTAAGAAAAGATATAATAGGAGTATGGTTATACATAACCCCAAAATCTCCTTCTACACCAGGAATTACAACCATTTCAACTTTTCCTTCAAAAACCTTTTTCTCAGGAGAAATTAATTCAAAATTAAATTGCATTACAAGTCCTCTACTATGCATTCCACATCAGGCAACATCTGATTCTATTTTTTTAGCTTTCTCCATTGCTTCTTCTATAGTACCTACCATATAAAAAGCAGTCTCTGGAATAGCATCATATTCTCCGCTACAAAGAGCTTTAAAACCCTTTATTGTGTCATTAATATCAACAAACTTCCCTTTAAAACCTGTAAAAACCTCTGCCACATGAAAGGGATGAAAAAAAAATCTTTGTATTTTTCTCGCTCTAGATACTACTAACTTATCTTCCTCAGACAACTCATCCATACCTAAAATGGCTATTATGTCTTGTAGAGATTTATATGTTTGTAGTATTTTTTGTACATCTCTTGCTACATTATAATGTTCTTCACCCAATATTCTGGGATCTAAAATTCTAGATGT
>CAYRXL010000007.1:0-2319 GCA_964428295.1 uncultured Alphaproteobacteria bacterium | reverse complement strand
CAGGATAAATACCTAACTCTGCAATTTGCCTTGATAAAACCGTAGTAGCGTCTAGATGACTAAATGAAGTTGCTGGAGCAGGATCTGTAAGATCATCTGCAGGGACATATATAGCTTGGACAGATGTTATTGACCCTTTATTAGTAGATGTTATACGTTCTTGCAAAGCACCCATATCAGTAGCTAAAGTAGGCTGATATCCAACTGCAGATGGAATTCTACCTAATAAAGCAGAAACTTCAGAACCAGCCTGAGTAAACCTAAAAATATTATCAACAAAAAACAATACATCCTGACCCTCTTCATCTCTAAAATATTCTGCCATAGTCAAACCTGCTAATCCTACCCTTGCTCTTGCACATGGAGGTTCATTCTTTTGGCCATATACCAAAGCAGCTTTTGATTCGTTAGAATCAAGTTTTATAACACCCGACTCCACCATTTCATGGTATAAATCGTTACCTTCCCGAGTCCTTTCTCCAACTCCGGCAAATACTGAAAACCCCCCATGTCCTTTAGCTACATTATTTATCAATTCCATAATTAGTACTGTTTTTCCAACGCCAGCCCCTCCAAAAAGTCCTATTTTTCCACCTTTAGAATATGGTGCTAGAAGATCAACAACCTTAATTCCCGTAACTAGTATTTCAGTATCAGTCGCTTGATCTACATATTTTGGTGCAGGCCTGTGAATAGGATATGTAACTTTAGTTTTTAATGGACCTCTTTCATCTATAGGTTTTCCTACAACATTTGTAATTCTCCCTAATGTTTCCGGTCCTACTGGTATTTGTATTGGTTGTCCTGTATCTACTACTTCCTGTCCTCGCTTTAGACCATCTGTTCCAGACATTGCTACAGACCTAACTGTATTCTCGCCCAAGTGCTGAGCTACTTCCAATACTACTACCTCTTTTTCTTTTTCAACATGCATAGCATTTAAAATATTTGGCAAATAACCTTGGAATTGGACATCAACCACAGGGCCTATAATTTGCTTTATCTTCCCATTTTTATCTTTCATCTATTACTCCTCGGTTTTATAAGGCCTCAGCTCCAGAAATTATTTCTATAAGTTCTTTAGTTATCATGGCTTGCCTTTGCCTATTATAATTTAAAGTTAGTTCGTCTATCATTTCTCCAGCATTTCTTGTTGCATTATCCATAGCAGTCATGCGTGCTCCTTGTTCACTTGCACTAGCCTCAAGGAGAGCTCTATATAACTGTACACTAACGTTTTTTGGCAATAATTCACTTAACACTGTTTCTTCATCAGGTTCAAACTCAAACATGACTTTATTTTCTGATTCCGTTTCATTAACAGATTCTCTATTAGGATTATAGGGAATTAACATTTGCTCTGTCACAGTTTGAGAAATAACACTATTAAAAAAATTATAATAAATAAAGCATGTATCAAATTGACCATTTTTAAAATTTTCTATTAATTCTTTTCCAATTTTATCAATTTCTATAAAACTACATTTTCCTAAATTAGCTTCCCTAAAAGAAATAATATTATTAGAATATACTGCATTTAAGGATTCATAGCCTTTTCTTCCTACACAATAAATTTCTATATTTTTATTCTTTTCTTTTAACTCTATATATTTTTCTTTAACAGCCTTAATAACAGCTGAGTTAAAACCTCCACATAGGCCTCTGTCAGCAGTAATAGCCATAAGCAAATATCTTGATCCTTCAGATTTATCTAAAACAAGAGGGTCTAGAATTCTTTCTGTATTTCTCAAAATATTTAAAATCAAATTATCCATTTTATCACTATACAAACGACCTTTTTCAGCAGATTCTTGGGCTTTTTTTAGTTTTGAAGCTGCCACCATTTTCATAGCCTGAGTAATTTTTCTAGTAGACTTAACACTATCTATTCTATTTCGTAAATCTTTTAAAGAAGGCATCTCTTACTCGTCTGTCTTTTTTGTAAAATCTGATAGCAATCCATCAATAATTTCTTTTAATTTACCTTCTAAATCTTTTTCTATTTCACCCTTAGTCTTAATTTGATCAAGTATGTCAGATTGATTTGTAGTAAATTCATTAATTAAAAGTTTTTCAAAATCTCCAACGTTTTCTACTTCAATAGAGTCTAAATAACCATTTACTCCAGCAAATATTACCAATACTTGTTGTTCCATTGGAAATGGAGAATATTGATCTTGTTTAAGGAGTTCTGTAAGTTTAGCACCTCTGTTGAGTAGTTTCTGGGTTGAAGCATCCAAATCCGATCCAAACTGTGCAAAAGCAGCCATTTCTCTGTATTGTGCTAATTCTAACTTAATTGAACCTGCTACTTGTTTC
>CAYRXL010000006.1:8030-26606 GCA_964428295.1 uncultured Alphaproteobacteria bacterium | reverse complement strand
ATCAGTTTTTCCCAAAAAAATAAGAACCTAACACCTTGGATCTTTTGCACCTGAAGTCCACCATTTTCTTCCATTAATTACATATTCGTTTCCATCTCTAACAATGTTGGATTCAATATTTGTTGCATCTGACGAAGCCACATCAGGTTCTGTCATTGCAAATGCTGACCTTATTTTGCCTTCTAAAAGAGGGGTTAGCCATTGCTTTTTAATATTTTCTGAACCGTATCTTTCTAAAACTTCCATATTTCCAGTATCAGGTGCAGAACAATTAAATACCTCTGGTGCAAATGGAGATCTGCCCATTATCTCACATAAAGGAGCATATTCCAAATTTGTAAGTCCAGCTCCTTTATCACTTTCTGGTAAAAATAGATTCCAAAGTCCAGTATTTTTAGCTTTTATTTTTAAATCTTCTATTATGTTAGATGGTACCCAACGATCACCTGTGTTTATTTCAATTTCTATATCTTTTTCCACAGTATAGATATTTAATTCCATAAATTGCTTCAGTTTTTCCAATAAATCTTGAGCTTTTTCCGATGGTTCAAATATCATTTCATTCTCCTAAATTTATTTAATTATTTTATAGATGTTAAGTGAAACATTTTGCCCTTTTGCTGCATTATATCCTTTCACATTGCCTACAAGATAGAGATGATTTATTATATTATTAAATTCATTATCATATCTACTTTCTATAACTATATAATCCAATTGCTTTCTTTTAATCATTTGTCTAGCATTCTCTTCGTTAGAAAGAAAAAAACTGGTACCTAGCTCAAAAACCACACTGGGTTCATGAAAACCTACAATTGCACCTTCGCCGTTAAGCTTACTTTGATTTATCTCTTTAGCTAAGTTTCTACTTACCCACAGGCCAGTCATACTAGGCAAATTTACCCCTATTAAAAACAAGCTTACCAAGCAACCTAAAAAAACGCTATAATAAAATGTCGCCTTGATTTTATAATATCTCAAAAAAAGAAAAGTAAATAATATAAGTAAAAATATTATAAAATTACTAATTATAACTGAGAGTTCTATGTAGTCTCCAAATTTTTTAACTCCAAATAATGATAAAGTGATTAAAAATACACCTGAAAATATTGCCAGAAAATAACCTATATAAGATGGCCAAGAAAAAAACACATGTCTGTATTTTATCGACGTAATGGTTTTACTAATAAGAAACATAAAGGCCGGATATAAAGGAAGAGTATAATGTGGTAATTTAGTTGGAATAAGCTCAAATAAAATCCAACTAGGTACTATCCATGCGATTAAAAATGAAATATCTTTTTGATTCTTTTCCTTCCAAGTTACTATGAGAGTCGGAATTAAGAAAAGGGAGAATGGCCATAATAAAACCCACAAAGCCATAAAATGAGCTCCAAAGAAAGCACCATGAGATTCTTCTATATTAAATAATTTAGCTATCAAATCATCATATAACGAACTTTTTATAAACTCACCACCATCTATTGTGCTTATAAAAACAAACCAAGGGATTGCCAAGAAAATAGAAATTAACATTCCGTATAAAGGTTTTGTTAATAAAAACCACCTATAATCCCTCTCATTTAAAAATAAAAATATTAAACTTAATAAAATAATAACTAAACAAATTGGACCCTTTATTAATATTGATATTCCTATTAATGACCACAAAAGAAAAAACTTTAATGTTGACAGTTTTCTATTTAAGCGAACCTCAGCGAAAAGTAGCATTATAGATGTAACTATAAAAAGAAGGATGGCATCAGTCTTGGCTTGGTGTGATTCAGCTATTAAAGCAAGAGAAACAGTCATAGATAAAGAACCTATAAATGCCACTTCTTTTCCAAATATATTCCTACCTACTCCAAACATGACTAAAACAGTAAGCAAAGCTCCTAATGCGGAAGTCATTCTGTATTTCCATATTGAGCTACCCTTGATGTGAGATTCGGTATAATCATCTTCATTTTCAAAAAGATCTATCAATTTTACAACTGTAGTTTGGATCCAGTGGATGCCAATGGGTTTTTTATTTCTATCTTCATCTTGAAATTTTATTTTTAAATAATTCTCTGTTTCAATCATCTGACGCGATGCTTGTGCATAACGAGCTTCATCCCTATCTAATACAGGTAAAACTCCTATGTTTAAAAAATGTACTAAGAATGCAAAAGAAGCTATTGTCAACCAATGCCAATATTTTCTATATGATCTTAAAAACACTAAAAACAGTAGCTTTATATTATCATTTAATCTTGACACAGAAAAACCTCTAAAACAAAATCTAGAATTAAACAACTATAATTTAATAGGAATGAACATTCTAGTTATAACTATCAAGAAGATACTCTTATTTAATACTTTATTAACCTCGTTATTCATAGTGTCCTTATTTAAACTTCTGGCAAACGATAAGGAGATAATAATGGTTCCAAATTGTAGTAAAACCATGGGGGCGATTAGTGTTGCAGACCCTGAAGGAAAAATATACTATTGTGCGCAAAGACTTTTTAAAATTGAATCACAATATCCATCTGCATCGAATTTTTTTATATTACATGAGTACGGACATATAAGACTCCAAACAGGTGACGAGCATGAAGTTGATTGCTGGACAAGCGTAGAACTGTCAAAATCAAGAAAAGGTAAGGAAACAATCACATCAGTTACTAATTTTTTAAAAAGTATAAAAAATATAGATAAAAAATATGGAAGGTCTGGTAGACATAGAGCTGAATTAATTTTAGGATGTTACACACAAGGAAAGAATTTTTTATCAAAATGGTTAAAAAATTAACCTGAGTAAAATATAATTATGTGAGCAAAATGTTATGGAATATGAAAGCGTTAATTATGATTTGGTAATAGTAGGAGCTGGACCAGCAGGTTTATCTTCAGCTATTAAGTTAAAGCAACTAGATAAAAAAAACAATACTAATCATAGTGTATGTATCATAGAGAAGTGCGCGGAAGTAGGATCTCATATTACTTCAGGTGCTATTTTAGACACATTAGCTCTATCTGAATTGTTTCCTAATTGGAAAGAAATGGATGCACCGATTAAGACCAGAGTAGCAGAGGAGGAATTTTCTATTTTATTGGAGAACAGTCACATAAATCTTCCAAATTTTCTTCTACCTGAATCTCTAAAGAATAAAAATAATTATATAATCAGTTTAAGTAACTTATGTAAATGGTTAGCAAAAGTCGCAGAAGATATGGGAGTAGAAATATTTCCAGGATTCTCAGCAAAAAAAATTATTTATGATAATGCAGGAGAAGTAGAGGGTGTTTTAACTGGAGAAAAAGGAATTAAGAAGGATGGTAGTAAAAGTGATTTATATGAACCTCCATTAGCACTTAAAGGAAAGCAAACTTTCTTTGCAGAAGGCTGTAGAGGACATTTAGGAGAAGAGTTAATAGCAAAGTTTCAGTTAAGAAGTAAAAATAATTTTCAAACTTATGCAATAGGATTAAAAGAAGTTTGGGAACTTAAAAAGGAAAACACTCATCCAGGTAAAGTTTTCCATAGTATTGGATGGCCATTACCTAACGACACTTATGGTGGATCTTTCATATATCATATGGAGGATTCTTTAGCCTCCATAGGTTTTGTTGTCGGTTTAGACTATAAGAATCCTTATTTGGATCCTTATCTAGAATTTCAAAAGTTTAAAACTCACTATAAAATTAAAAATATATTAGAAGGTGGAAAAAGAATTACTTATGGAGCAAGAGCATTAAATGAAGGTGGCTATCAATCCTTACCAAAAATGACATTTCCTGGGGGTGCACTTATAGGCTGTGAAGCAGGTACACTTAACGTTCCTAGAATCAAGGGGACTCACACAGCAATGAAATCAGGCATTATTGCAGCAGAGGAATTTCATAAAGAATCATCAAATAAGTTTGAAGGCGGTCGTGAACTTTTATCATTTAAAAAGGAATTTAAAAGTAGCTGGATCTATAAAGAATTATATAAAGCAAGAAACGTTAGACCTGGTTTTAAATGGGGACTAATTGGTGGAATCCTGAACGCTGGTATTGACCAATCCATATTTAGAGGTAAAGCACCATGGACAATTAAACACAATCAACCGGACCATAGTTCAACGGAAGAAAAGAATAACTACAAACCCATAGTTTATCCAAAGGCAGATGGTATTATATCTTTTGAAAGATTAACAAATGTATCATTCTCCGGAACAAATCACAAAGAAGATCAACCTTGCCATCTAATCTTAAAAAACTCTAAAAAACCTATAGAAATTAATCTAGCTAAGTATGACTCACCTGAAACAAAATATTGCCCAGCTGGAGTATATGAAATAATTGACAAAAATACTGAAAAAGCCCGTCTGCAAATAAACTTTCAAAACTGTATACATTGTAAAACATGCGATATAAAGGACCCACTACAAAACATAATTTGGACTCCTCCTGAAGGAGGAGAGGGACCAAAATATTCTAATACCTGAAATTTAAAAGAGGATACAGTTAATTGATGAATCTATGAAACTGCTACTGCTAAGTCAGCTCTATCATTTTCATCTCTCCAAATGTCCTTAATTTCATCTTGAAGAATTTCATAGTTTTCATGATTATTAAAAATCTTAAACATTAAGTTTTTATTAATTTCATGTCCTGGACAAGAAGCCATTAAACTCCCCTCAATATGGCAACCTAAAAGTGAAATATCACCCAAGATATCTAGCATCTTATGCCTAACAAATTCATCGCTATATCTCATCCTCTCTTTATTCATCAGCTTTCCTTTGTCTATAACTAATGCATTACTTAGAGAACCTCCAAGTGCAAAACCTTGATCTTGCATAGTTTTAACATCAGAATATCTGCAAAAAGTCCTTGCTTTAAATATTTCAGAATATACAGAAAGGCAGTCTCCATCCAATACTAATTTTTGCTTACCTATTGGCTGTTCAAAGTCTATAAAGCAATCTAACTTAAATCCATCAAAAGGTTCTAAGATCATCTTCTTATTTCCTTCTTCAACTTCAATTCTTTTCTTTATTTTGATAAATTTTCTATACACATCTAACTCTTTTAGACCAGCTGTCATAATATAATTATCAAAAACCCTAGAACTTCCATCAAATGCAGGAATTTCACCTCCATCTATTTCTATGATAGCATTATCTACTCCTCTGCCTAATAAGGAAGCTAAAAGATGTTCTACTGTAATTATTTCAGTTATACCTTGAGTGTCCGTTAGAGTAGTGCACAATTTACTTTTTTTAATATTTTTATATGAAGCTTTAATTTCAATTTTTTCTTTTGTATCAGTCCGGATAAAGATAATCCCAGTATTAGGCATAGCAGATTTGATACAAACTCCTACATTTTTGCCACTGTGCAAACCAACTCCAGAAAAGGAGATAGATCTTTTTAAAGTTTTTTGAAATATCTTATGATTTACCATATTCCCCAGACCTCACTTTAGGTGTTATAATATGCTATATTCTAGAAGAATCTAGTAACTTTTTATTACAAATATTACAAAGTAATAAAAATACTAATCTCTTTGTCTTCTTAAAAAGGTTGGTATATCCATAAAATTGTCTAATTCTGAAGAATGACTATTATCAGTTATTTTTTCTTCTTCTAATCTTTGATCATTAGAAACATCAAATATTGGATCTATCTTTTCACTGTTACTAACCGTATTTTCTGAATTTTCATATTTCTCTGTGGAAGATAAACTATCACTAGAAATTTCTTCTTTAGATATATTTGTTACCTCACTAACCATAGATATAGCTTTACTTCCGACATTAATTGCTTTTTCGCGAACACTTGTTAATCTAGAAATCAATCCATTTTCCTTACTACCAGCATCTTCTTTTATAACATTATTTTTTTTACTTGAATTAATGATATCAGCTTCATCAAATGGGTTAGATAATTCTTTTTTATCTATATCAGGATTAATAGATTCTTGAGGAATAAAATTCTCATTTTTTTCTACAAGACTTGTATCACTTGAAGAAACTTCTGTAAGCTTATCCCTATTATTACTACGTTTGTTTCTCTCTGATAAAAAATCTTCTAAGTCTGACTGTTTTGAAACTAATTTAGGTTTTATTTGTGGTTTCATATCAGTATTTTTTCTTTTCTCTTGACTTTCTCTTCCTACTAACCTTGGCTTAATATCAGTTAATTTACTATTATCATTTATTACTTCTTCGCTATCATAACCAATTCCAGATGCCACCACTGAAACTCTTAGCATACCATTATACTTATCCTCTATAGTATGTCCTATTATTGAATTAACATCATCTTTACACTGCTTTTTAATATATGCAGCTATTTCATCAATTTCACATAGCTTCATATCCTCTCCCCCTGAAATATTAACAATAACTCCTTTAGCATCAGCTATAGAAGTATCGTCAAGCAGTGGATTTGATAAAGCAATTTCAGCAGCTCTAAGAGCTCTTTCTTCACCTTCTGATTCTCCTGTGCCCATCATCGCTTTACCCATCTCCATCATTACTGACTTAATATCTGCAAAGTCCAAATTAACTCTCCCCTGTTTTACAATTAAGTCTGTTACTCCACTCACTCCATTATAAAGCACCTCATCAGCCATTCTGAATGCATTCGTTACTGTAGTATCTTTATTGGCTATTCTAAATAGATTCTGATTGGGTATAATAATCAGTGTATCTACTGATTTAGTTAGTTCTTCTATTCCTTTTTCAGCAATTCGCATTCTCCTTGGTCCTTCATACTCAAAGGGTTTGGTTACCACTCCTACAGTTAATATACCTCTTTCTCTGGCTGCTTCAGCTATAACCGGAGCTGCACCTGTACCTGTACCCCCACCCATTCCTGCTGTAACAAAAAGCATATGGGTTCCTTCAAGTTGTTCTATCACACTTGAAAGAGCTTCATCAGCCTCTACACTACCTATTTCAGGCTTTGCTCCAGCTCCCAGTCCTTATGTAAGGACAACAACTACATGAACACATCTATCACTTAGAGAACTAGCTAATGACTTTGCATCAGTATTAGCCACAATAAATTCCACTCCTTCTAATTGAGCATCTATCATATTGTTTACAGCATTACACCCTGCACCTCCTATCCCTATAACAGTAATTCTAGGTATTAAGTTTTTATTTGTTGGAACACTTACATTCAATGTCATTTTATTTTCCCTTCTAATTTAAAATTATTAAAAAATATTTTTGAAGTTAAGTTCATAAAAAATTCTCCTCTATCCAATTTTTAAATTTACTAATTTTAAAATTTTTGAAAGAATTTGAAGTGCTTTCAAATGATTTAATATTTTCTTTTTTATTAATTACTTGTTCAATTAATCCACACGAAACGGAGAAGTTAGTGTTATTAATATCATGACTAGATGAACGTATATTAGAAGGATAACCAATTCGTACTTTATATCCTAAAATATCTGATGCTACTATAGCCATACCATCAAGTTGAGACGCACCTCCTGTTAGAATTACCATCCGACCTAACATTTCTGCATAACCAGAATCATCTAAAATCTTTTTAATTAAATAAAAAACATCTTCTACAATGGGCCTTGAAACTTTAACTAAATCAGATCTCGTAATTTGAAATGGTTCTGGATTTTCTCTATCTGTAAAATTAGGTAATTCAAGTAACACTTGTGAATCTTCACTCCCTACTAATGCACTTCCATGCATAATCTTTAATTTTTCTGCTTCCTCTCTCGAAATAGATAATGATCTAGCGATACCTAGTGTAATATCTTCTCCACCTTTAGGAAAAGTTTTAGTAAAAACAAATTTTTCTTCAACAAAAACTCCTAAAGAAGTCGTATGCGACCCCATATCTATCAACACAGCCCCTAGTGAAGCTTCATCTTCTTTAAGTGTCGAAAGACCAGCTGCATAGCTTGAGGAAACTATTTTATATACATCTATGTCACAATTAGTTACTGCTTTTATAATAGTCTTTAATATGCTCTCCTGAATACTAACTATATTGAGTTCAACTACTAGTTTCTTACCAAACATCCCAATTGGATTCCTTATTCCAATACTTCCATCAATAGAATAACTTATTGGAAGTGAGTGTATAATTATTCTATCTTGAATGTCACAATGCTTTGAGGATAAAGCAAAAGCATTATCTATATCCTTTTGTGATATTTCCTCCTCCTCAATTTCTACCTCTATTTTAAGAAATCTCGATTCAACCGTACTATTAGATATAGAAACTACAACACCATTAATTTTTATACCTGCTTCCTTTTCTGCAGAAGTAATTGCTTTAAATATACTATTTTCTGCAGAACTCATGTCAGTTATTGTTCCACCCTGAATGCCATTAGATATATTATGTCCCAATCCTTTTACTTTGTATGTTCCAGTATTTTCTCTAGATACTACCATGCAACATATTTTATTTGAGCCTATATCTAATGAAGTAATTACTGAATTATCTAAACTCATATTCCCTCCTCTAAAATAGGTCCATGATTTGAATCTTTTCCTAGTTTTAGTACCATTCTTTCTTCTAATCTTAGATCAACGCTACTTATATTATGTGATAAAAGACCATGTTTTTTATCTACTTTATCTAATAGATGAATTGCTTTTGCAGCATTAACTTCTGGTAGTTCAATTAAAATATCGTTCTTGTATTTTAAAGACCACCTCCTATTTGATACAAGTTTAGCAACTGATACTTCACTAGCTATACGAGGAGAAATGGATAAAATCTTCTTAATTTCTTTTATTTTTTTAGGAGCAGATTCCCCTGATATAACAAGTAGTTTCTCCTGATCTGTATCTATAGTTTCTTCTATTATTTTTCCTTTATCATTTAAAATATATAGCTTTCCAGACATTTTCCATATCACAGCTGGTTCTTCTTCAATAACATTTAGTTGAATTGCATCAGGCAGAACTAAGTTTATATCTACTTCCTTGATCCATCTATGATTTTCTAAAACCATCTTTTTTTGTCTTAAGTTAACAGAAAATATATTAGAACCTATCTCATTTTTTAAGTACTCTTCTATTTTTCCACTTTTTAACCTACTATTTCCACTAACTTTTACTTTTTCAAGGGAAAAGCCTACTCTTTTTATAAAACTATCACCTAAATTAACTAATTTTAAATAAGAGTTAGTCTCTCTATTCACTAAAAAAAATATTATTAGTAAAAGAGTTGCAAACATCAACAAACGACCAAGAATTCTACTTTTTAAAAATAAATTTTTCATTTTTACTTTCTGCATCTCTAATTATCCAATCAATAAGTTGATCAAAATCTACTCCACATCTTTCTGCTATCATTGGTACTAAGGAAGTATCTGTGAGTCCTGGTTGAGTATTAATTTCTAATACATAAACACCATCAATACCTTTTTCTTCATCATACCTTAAATCAACTCGAGTTATACCAAAGCAATTTAACACATCATTAGCCCTCTTCGATATATCCAAAATGAACTTAGCAATCGAATTTGGAAATTTTTCTGGATTAACGTACTTTGATATTCCTGTTGTATACTTTGCTTTGTAATCATAGAAGTTATCTTTAGTAATAATTTCTATCATTCCTAGTGGTTCACCTCCCTTTATTGCTACTGTTAATTCCCTTCCAGGAATATACTTTTCAACTAATACGACTCTCTCTGAATATTCACTCAGCATTTTATTTTCAATAATAGTTTCTTTAAAAATACAATTAACACCAATACTTGACCCTTCAGATATTGGTTTTATGACATAAGGTCTTGGTAAAGGGTCATTACTTATTAGTGTATTTTTATCTATTAATTTTGCTCTTGCCATTGGAATTCCATTTGCTAGAAGTATTTGTCTTGATAAATATTTATTCATACATACAGCAGAAGATAGAACATTCGAATGTGTGTATGGTTTTCCAGTATATTCTAGTATACCTTGTATTTTTCCATCCTCTCCCCAAGAACCATGCAAAGCATTAAAAAATATATCAACGTTATCTATGTTTTTAGAAATCCAATTTAAAAAATTTGAGTTAACTTCTACTGGTATCCCTATATATCCAGTATTATTCAAAGAATTTAAAACCCTATTTCCAGTTTTATAGGAAATCGTAGCTTCTCCCGATAGTCCTCCCATCAAAACAGCTACTCTTTTACTCATACAAATGTCTCCTTGTAGTCTTCTTTTTCTCCTATTATATCAACTTCCCAATCAAGAGATATTCCTGTTACTTTTTTTACTTGATTTTTTATTTTTTCTCCTAACATCTCAATGTCATTAGATGTAGCATTTCCATTATTAATAAGAAAATTACAGTGTTCAGGAGAAACCTTTGCATTTCCTAAAGACATATCAGAACAACCTGACCTTTTAATCAACTCCCATGCTTTAAAACCTTTAGGGTTTTTGAAAGTTGATCCACCAGTAGCATGACGAAAAGGTTGTGTTTTTATCCTTTCATTATTTAGTTGATTTATTTTATTTAGAATAATTCCTTGGTTTTCTCTAATTCCTCGAAATTCTGCAGATGTATAAATCCAATCATCTGGAAAATAAGATCTTCTATAAGTCATTAAATAATCATCTTTTTTTACGTAATGTTTTTTTCCATCCCTATCTAAAGCTGTTAATGATTCTAAAAAGTCACTAGTCTCTCCTCCATATGCACCAGAATTCATTTTAATTGCACCACCTACTGTACCAGGAATACCAATAAAAAATTCCATTCCCGATATTCCATTTTTTGCCAATATTTTTGCAAGCTTCATATATGAAGTTCCTGCTCCTACACAAAAATTAACCTCATTAATTAAGATATTATCAAAACGATTTCCTAGCTTTATAACCACTCCTGGGATTCCACCATCTCTAACTAATATATTTGATGTAGCTCCTATAACCTTAATAGGAATGTCACGATCTATATTTTCCTAGAACTTAATTAAATCGATTTCGTCAGCAGGTTTAAAAAAAAGTTCTGCGGGCCCTCCAACTCTAAACCATGTTTGTTTAGACAAAATAACATTCCTTTTTATGTATCCTCTCACAACTGGAATTTTATGTTTTATTATGTTTCTTTTTTGTTTATGCATTATTCAAAATTTTCTTTAGAAATTTCTTCTACTAATTGATTAGCCCAATTTGTTATGTCACCGGCTCCCAAAAATATGATACTGTCACCCGATACTGCGTTTTTAAAAAGGAACTTAAATAAAGTATCAATATTATTCATAGGTCTCACGTCTTTGTGTCCTGATGAGTTTAAAGCCCTTATTAAACTTTCCTTATTTATATTAGGCAAGGCCTCTTCACCTGCAGAATAAATATCTGAAACAAATAATATATCTGCATCATTAAAAGCTGTTGTAAAATCCTTAAATAAATCTTTTACTCTTGAATATCTGTGCGGTTGGACTATGACAATTACTTTTCCAGTTGTTATTTCTCTAGCAGTTGAGATTACTGATTTAATTTCCATCGGATGATGTCCATAATCATCTATAACTTTAATTCCTTTATTTGTATCTGTAACTGTAAACCTTCTTCTAACTCCTTCAAAATCATTCAAGGCTAACTTTATATCTTTTACCTCAACACCCAATTCTAAAGCTGTAGTACATGCTGCAAGAGCATTTTGGACATTATGAACACCAGGAATAGTTGAGCACAATCCTTCTATGACTTTTGTAGGATTTTCTATTCTAGGGCTAATTTCTAAATTAAATTTAGTTCCACTAGAGTTTGTTTCTAGATTAATTCCTCTTACATCTGCCTGCGGACTTAAACCATATGTAATTATTCTTCTATCAGTTATTTCTGAAATAAGTGTCTGAATAGCAGGGTTATCAATACAAACTACGGCAAACCCATAAAATGGTATATTATTTACAAATCTCTTAAATGACTTTCTTAAAGAAGTGTAGCTTCCATAATAATCTAAATGTGCAGGATCAATATTTGTAATTATTGCAATTGTGGAAGGTAATTTAAGAAAACTTCCATCTGATTCATCTGCCTCTACTACCATCCAATTCCCTCTACCTAGTTTTGCATTGCTTGCTAGAGAGTTTATAATACCCCCATTAATAACAGTTGGATCCATATCAGCTTTCTCTAAAATAGCTGCTATTAGTGATGTTGTAGTTGTTTTGCCATGAGTTCCTCCAATAGCTATTGTATTCTTTAGTCTCATCAATTCAGCTAACATTTCTGCTCTCTTAACAACCGGTATTCGTCTGTTTTTTGCTGCTTCTATCTCTATATTATTATTTTTAACCGCTGAAGATATAACTACCACTGATGCATCATCTATATTTTTAGCAGAATGCTCTAATTTAATTTTTATTCCTTTTTCCCTCAGTCTTTTTACATTATTATTATCAGAAAGATCACTTCCTCGTACTTCAAATCCCAGAGTGTGCAGAACTTCTGCAATTCCACTCATACCAATACCACCTATCCCTATAAAGTGAATTTCTCCCATTTTTGGATTAAAATTCTTCATGCTGCTATTCCACTAACTAAATCTCCTAATTTTTTAGTCGCATTAGGAATGGCTAATAATTTTGCTTTATTAGATGCTTTTTTTAATAAATCACCATTTGAAAGAATATTGTTTAGTAGCTGAATAAAATTTTCAGAAGCTATCTCATTATCGTTAACAACCCATGCTGCTCCAACTTCCACTGCTTCCCTTGCATTTGCTTGCTGATGTTTATCTATTGATCCAGGTAGAGGAATATAAATTGAAGGTCTCTTGGATAATGAGTTCTCAGCAACAGTAGAAGCTCCAGCCCTTGATATTACAAGATGGGCTTTACTAAGTTGTTGTTCCATATCTTTAATAAATACCTTCAACTCTACATTTATATTATTTTTACGATATAAACTGCTAGTAGATACCATATATTCTTCTTTAACTTGATGAACTACACTTAATCTGTCCTTGATCATTTTAGGAAGATTACAAATAACCTTAGGAATCTTAGACGATAGACTGTCTGCTCCTAAACTTCCTCCAGTAATTAAAATATTTATTATATTATTTCGGTTAGGAGGATTATATTTTTTATCATAAATTTCCTCTATTCCAGTTCTAATTGGCATACCAACACATATAGTGCCTGCATCTTTATTTTCCATTTTTTTAAAAGCTATTGCTCTTATAGTTGCTTTATTCCAAAAAATTTTGTTTGATCTTCCAATAACAGCGTTCGCTTCATGCAATAAAGTTGGTATTTTTAATATTCTAGCAGCTAATAGAGAAGGAACCTGAACATAAGAACCAAACCCTATAATAATATTTGGTTTAAATTTTAATAAATAGGTTAATACAATAACGGTTGATATGCATACACTAACTAAAGAGATTATTTGCTGATAAACTTTTTTTCCAGCAATGCCAGTGACAAAAATCTTTTTCACTTGATAATCTTTTTTATCTCTTAAGACTTTAAATCCTCTTCGGTCAGTTATAAATATCACTTCATATGATCTGTTATTTAATTCGTTTGCTAACATATGAGCAGGGTTAATATGGCCAGCGGTTCCTCCGGCAGCTATAAGAGCTATAATTCGTTTATTCATAGTTTCAATTTCCCTCCAAATGGTCTTCTTGTTAGAGATAACATCATACCCATTGTAATTCCCATAGATAGCAAAGAAGAACCACCATAGGAAATAAATGGTAAAGTTATACCTGTAGTGGGTGCAAGTTGTAGTGAAACTGAAACATTGATAAATGCCTGAAAACCAAATAACATCAAAAGCCCGGTAGCTGCCAATATAGTAAAAATATTCTGAGTTTTTTTAGTTCTATATAACCCCCTCAATAATATAAACATTATAATTAATATTATAGCAATACATGCAAACCAACCGTATTCTTCAGCAACAACTGGAAATATAAAGTCTGTATGAGAATCTGGAATATTATCTTTAATAATCCCCTCTCCTGGTCCCTTCCCTAGAATACCTCCCGATTTATAAGCTTCCAGTGACATTTTTACTTGATAGCCAGGATGATCAGGAGACAAAAAAGAATCTATTCTATTCTGTACATGTCCCAAATTAAAGTAACCTAACAATGTAACTATTGATACTGCACCTATTATAACTAAAACAGATTTTGCTTTTAATCCCAAAATAAAATATTGGCAGCACCAAACCATGGATATAACCATCAACATTCCAAAATCAGGTTGCAGATAAAGCGAAATAACTAACAGAGATAAAAAACCTATAGATAATAGATTTCCAGATACGTTAAAAAATAAAATTTTATTCTTTTTTGATAGTAAATATGCAGATACCACAATAAAGAATGGTTTAATAAATTCTGAAGGCTGCAAGGAAAGTCCGCTAACTTTAAGCCATCTGGATGATCCATTGTTAGTTTCATTTATAATTAACCCAACAAGAAGCATAACACTAAAAATTGTTAATCCAACAGCAGAAAATCTAATGATACCCTTATTTGATAAAGTGGAAAAAAATATAATTAAACTTAATGAAATAGTTAAATAAATTAAATGTTTTTCTACAAAATAAAAACTTTCAAAACCTTTATTTAAGGCAATCGATGGACTTGCCGTCGTAACTATCATCATACCTATTGAAGCTAGTAAAAATATTAGAATTAAATTAATTAAATCAACAGTCTTAAACCATCTCTTAAAAGGACTAATCCTTATGTTATTTGTTTCTTCTAAATACATTATCCGTTTTTTTCTTTATATTTTTATAAATCCTCCTAAAATCCTTTCCTCTATCCTCAAAGTCCTTATATTGATCATAAGAAGAACAAGCTGGAGAAAACATTATCACGCAGGAGTCTTTTTTGTTTTTAGCAAACCTATATGCTGATAGCATTGCATCCTCAAGTGATGTTAAGACCATTACCTTTACGAGATTTTTAAAAATAAGGTTTAACTTTTCAGCACTTTCCCCTATAAAATAAGCCTTTAATATCCTATTTGAATACATCTCTAAGTTCTTAAAATCATCTCCTTTTTCTCTACCACCTGCTATCCATATTATTTTATCAAAAGATGATAGTGCAAACATTGTTGCGGCTACATTAGTTGCCTTTGAATCATTTATAAATAGTGTTTCCCCAATTAACCCAACTCTTTCTAACCTATGAGGTAAATTCACAAATTCACAAAGCTTTTTAATTATTTTAGAAGGTTTTATTCCGTAAACACGACATGCAGCATAAGCAATAGCAAAATTAATACGAGATTTTCCTAATACTTTGTTGTTTTCAAAATTATAAGTATAATTAGGCTTGCTCTCAAAAATATTATCTTTTATCTCGGTTCCAATTAATGAGATTCCTTTATCCATATTTTTCTTTAAGCTTACTGGTATTACCTTAGGGTGGTTTAGTTTCTTACAAATTATATTTATTTCTTTCCTAGTCTGAGGATCGTCAAAGTTTAATACAACAAAATCATCTGATTTTTGATTTTTATAAATCTTTCTTTTTGCAATCAAATATTTTTTAAATGACCCATGATGATTTAAATGATCAGGAAAAATGTTTATTAAAACACTTATATTCGAAGTAAATGATTCTACCAAGTCCAATTGAAAAGATGAAAGTTCAATTACCATGGGTAAATTGTAATTGTTGCTTACATCCAATACAGATTTACCAATATTACCTAGTGGCTCAACATCTAAAACCTTGGAAATCATTGACACCACAGTTGATTTGCCGTTTGTACCTGTTACTCCAATAACTACGGGTTTCTTCTTTCTTAAACACAAATTATTCCACAAGAGGTCTAAATCACCAGTTATTTTAACCCCATATTTAATTGCTCTTTTTACTATTGAATGATTCTTTTTTATCCCCGGACTAACTACTAATAAATCATTTTTTTTCCAGACAAATTTATTTAAGTCAACCACCTTATAATGATCTTTTTCTAATTGCTTTCTTTTTAATTTATTATCATCCCAAGCAAAAACTTGATATTTCTTTTCAATAAGATAATTTAATGTTGCACTCCCTGAGAGTCCCACTCCAAAAACCGCAAACCTTGTTGAATTACATTCAGCAATCATATTTATCTCAATTTAAGCGTTGCTAGTCCTATCATTGCCAAAACCAAAGAAATGATCCAAAATCTGATCACAATAGTTGATTCTGACCAACCTTTTTGTTCAAAATGGTGGAGTAGAGGGGCCATTTATAAAACTCTTTTTCCAGTAAATTTAAAAGATGTAACCTGAATTATGACTGACACTGCCTCCAAAACAAAAAGACCTCCTATAATGGCTAAAACAAATTCATTCCTAGTAATCAAACTTATAGCTCCTAAAGATCCTCCAGCAGCCAAAGAACCAGTATCACCCATAAATATACTAGCAGGGGGGGCATTAAACCATAAAAACCCCAAACAAGCTCCCACAAATGCAGCACAAAATACAGCTATTTCTCCTGTTCCTGGCACATAGTAGATATGCAAATAATTAGAAAAAACGATATTCCCTACAAGATAAGAAATCAATCCAAAAGCTCCTGCCACTATCATAATCGGAACTGTAACTAGACCATCTAAACCATCGGTCAAATTTACTGCATTAGACGATCCAGCAATGACAAAAACTGCAAAAATGAGCCAAAACCATCCTAAATTAATAATAAAGTTTTTAAAAAACGGAAATGTTACAAGACCTCTTAAATCTAATTCTGAAATAGTATAAAGCCAAACGGAGAATATTAATGATATTAAAATTTGTCCAAAAATTTTTAATTTGCTAGACAAACCTTTATGGTTGAATCTATAAAGCTTCAGCAAATCATCTATACATCCAAGAATACCAAAACTAACGGTTACAAAAAGAATCATCCATACATAAACATTTGATATATCAGACCAGACTAAAGTTGATACTAATAGTGACAATAATATCAAAACCCCTCCCATGGTAGGAGTTCCTTTTTTTGCTTCTATCTGCCATTTAGGACCGTCTGCTCTTATTGGTTGTCCTTTTTTTTGCTTATCTTTTAATAATTTTATTATTATAGGACCAAAAATAAAACTTATTGTTAGTGCTGTAATAAGTGCAGCACCAGAACGAAATGTAATATACCTAAACACATTTAAAAAAGAGTAATCTTCAGCAAAAGGAACTATATAATTATAGATCATTTTGTTAAATATCCTTTCGTAATAATTCTTTTATAACTTCACTTAATCCCATACTATTAGATCCTTTAATAAGGAGAATATCATCAGCTCTTAACTCATTCTTAATCAAAGTTACTAAGTCCCTTAAGTTTTTACTGTGAGAGCCTTTTTTATTTTTTGGTAAATTTAAGAATAAGTGCTTCATAAGATTTCCAATAGTAAATACTAAGTCTATTCCTGATTTTTCTATAACACC
Source organism: uncultured Alphaproteobacteria bacterium (assembly GCA_964428295.1). Taxonomy (GTDB): domain Bacteria; phylum Pseudomonadota; class Alphaproteobacteria; order TMED109; family TMED109; genus CAYRXL01. Next base: position 9,210 of record CAYRXL010000006.1, on the reverse strand, counting down.
TACTAATGCTGTATGATACAAAAGCTGATTTTTACCTAATTCCCTCATATCTCCTAAAACTGCTAATCTTCTTCCTTCACAAGGCAGGGAGTCTAGTTTGCTAATTGCAGATTTTACAGACGCAGGATTTGCATTATATGAATCATCTAATATTAGTGCTTTTCCCTTAAGTAATTTTATTTCTGTAATATTTCCTCGTCCTTTAGGAATGCTAAAAAAACTAAGTGAATCTAGTGATTTATAAATATCTAATTCATATATTTTTGCTACTGCAGCTACAATTAGACTATTTAGAGCCCAATGCTTTCCCAGAAGCGGGAGTTCCCAAGAAATTTTTTCTCCAAAAATTTCTGCAATTACAGATGAATTAGTTTTAAATTCCTTATAATTAACTAACCTAATATCAGCTATTTGATTTGTGCCAAAAGTTATTATTTCCTTTATACCTAATTTTGTTAAGTTATTTAAAAGAACATCCAGACAATTACTTTCTCCATTTACCAATGCCACACCATTCCTTTTTAAGCCAAGAAAAATTTCTGATTTAGCCTCGGCAATACCTGATATACTTTTGAATGACTTCATATGTGCTACTTCAACATTTGTTATTATTGCAAGATCAGGTCTAACTATTTTACTATTTTCAGCTATTTCATTCTTAGAGTTCATCCCTAATTCAATTATCGAAAAGTCACTCTCTTCAGGAAGCCTTGCTAAAGACAAGGGAACCCCTACATGATTGTTAAAACTGGATTCATTAGCATGCACTCTACCAAATGCACCAAGTGACAAGCGAAGCATTTCTTTTGTTCCAGTTTTTCCTACACTACCTGTTATTCCGATTATTTTTGATTTATATCTAGATCGTGCAGAAATGGCTAAATTCTTCAAAGCCACTGGTACATCCTTAACTTTTACTATAGGATATGATTTTTTAAAGAGTGTATCCCGGCTTACTATCGAAGCAACTGCGCCATTGTTAAAAGCATTATCTACAAAATTATGACCATCATATTTAGTTCCAGGCATAGCACAAAAAATATCTCCCTTTTTAACCTTTCTACTGTCAATCGATACTCCACTCGCATTCCATTTGTGGGAACAAACTCCCTTTGTGGCCCTAATTACTTCTTGCGATCTCCACAATACGTTCATTGTATAGTCCTTATTTCAGATAATA
>CAYRXL010000006.1:6706-8020 GCA_964428295.1 uncultured Alphaproteobacteria bacterium | reverse complement strand
AATTTCATAATCATTAAAATTGATTATTTTGTCATTAACTTCCTGAAAAACCTCATGTCCTTTTCCACTAATGACTAACACATCGCCTGGAGATAATAATTTAATTGCAGTTATAATAGCCTTTTCTCTACCTTCGATCTCCTTTGCTTTTGGACAATTTCTCATAATTTGTCTTCTTATTATTGATGGATTCTCATTTCTGGGGTTGTCGTCAGTTACAAATACAATATCAGCATGACTTTCAGCTACCTTACCCATTATAGCTCTCTTTTCCTTATCTCTTTCCCCTCCACATCCAAAAACAAGTACAAGATTTCCTAAAACTAAAGGTTTAATAGACTTTAAAACATTTCTAAGAGCATCAGGAGTATGGGCATAATCTATAAAAATATCATATTTGTCATTGCTATTTGTAATTCTCGATAATCTTCCAGGGGGTGCATCAATTTTATCCAAATTTTTTTTTAAATTTTGTAAAGATATCCCACATTCTAATGATATTGCCAATGCACATATGATATTAGAGATTTGAAAACTACCTGTTACATTTGTTTCAAACTCAAAGTTTTTTTCTTGAAAACTAATTTTTACTATCTGCCTATCAATTCTACTCACAATCTTTCTTATCCGCCAGTCATCATTTCTTTTCATCCCATAACTTATGACTTTAATATTTCTTGATTCACAAATATCTTTAAATTTATTAAAATTCTTATCTTCAGAATTTAATATTGCCTTTCCATTTCTTGAGAGGACGTCAGAAAATAATCTTAATTTAGAATTCAAATAATTATTAAAATTTCCATGATAATCTAGATGGTCTCTTGTTACGTTGGTTAGAGCAGCTACATTTATTCTCATACCGTCCAATCTATGCTGTTCTAAACCATGACTGGAAGCTTCTATCGCAACTGCATCTACAGAATCTAAATAAAAGGAACTAAGAATTTTATGGAGTTTAATTGGGCCAGGTGTAGTCCTTGACAAATCACTTCTTTTCAAAGCATTTATTACTCCTAAAGTTCCTATGCTACTTCCTTTTAATCCTGCTAACGACCAAATCTGGTAAAGAAAATGAACTGTAGAAGACTTTCCGTTTGTTCCAGTCACAGCAACAGCTATTTTAGGTTGCCCATTATAGAATTTCGCCGCTATTTTTGCGAGTGAAATTCTAGGATTCATACTAGTAATTATAGGAACATTTGCTTTATGTAAACTATCTAGATCATCTTTATGGCACAAAACAGCTTTTGCTCCTGACAAGATTGCATTATCAACAAAATTTATTCCTTTGTCCTTATTGCCAGAAATTGC
>CAYRXL010000006.1:0-6696 GCA_964428295.1 uncultured Alphaproteobacteria bacterium | reverse complement strand
AACAAATAACATTCCAGGTTTTATATTTCTTGAGTCGTCTGAAATTCCAGTTATAGTTAAATCATCTATCCCTTTAGGAAAAGTATCATTTTCAATGTCTATCAAATCAGTAAGAAGCAAGATTAAGATTACCTCCTTCATTATCTACAATAAGATTTTCTATTGGAATTTGCCTAGTTACATCTAATAAAGGCGCTATTCTTTTTATGATATTTGCTGTAACAGGAACAGCTGTCCAGCCTCCTGTTGCATGACCTCTCTTGTTATCTATAGGATTAGGCTCATCAAACAGTACAAATACTAGATATTTAGGTTTATTAACTGGAAAAATAGCAATAAATGAGGATAACCTTTTATTTTTATCATACTTATTTACTGAGTTTATTTTTTCACTAGTTGCTGTTTTCCCACCTATTTCATACCCTTTCATTTTTGCCCTTTTAGCAGTCCCTGATTCTACATTCTCCTTTAATAAAGACCTAATTATCTTTGAAGTATCTAGAGAAACAACTCTCTTAAAAACTTTCTTATTAGAATAGTTGTTAATTTCTGAAACTATATTTAGTGGAACTTTGTAACCACCATTTACTAAAGTTGACACAACACTTGCTAATTGTATTGGAGTTACAGAAATTCCATATCCATAGGATATAGTTGCAACTTCAGCAAGCCCCCATCTTTTAGGTGTTATAGGCTTGGTTATTAAATTAACTCCTTGAATTGAAGGTGTATCAAGTAAACCTAATTTAGTTAAAAACTCTCTCTGCCTATTTGCTCCTAAAGAAGCTGCTATAAGACTAGAACCAATATTAGAAGAGTATAAAAACACTTCTCTCATAGTTAAAAATTTATTTTTTGGAAAATAATCCTTAATGGTATGATTTGCTATTTTAATAGGTTTTCTAGCATCAAAAAGAGTATCTATATTAGCAATCTTATTCTCCAATGCTGCAGCAACAGTAAACATTTTATAAATAGATCCCATCTCAAAAACTGAAATAGCTGAAGCATTTGAATAACCCAGAGATTTAGGATTTATATTTAAGTTAGGATTATAATCAGGAATATTAACTGTAGATAGGATCTCTCCAGAATTTACATTCACCACTATTCCCATAGCACTTAAAGCATTGAAAGACTCAAATCCTTTTATCAATTCTTCCCTAACGGCATGCTGAATTCTTACATCCAAGGTTAATTTAATATTTTCTCCTTGAGATAGAGATTTATTAAAACTTTTTTCTATACCTGCAGATCCTTCCATATCTATATCGACATGACCTACTAAGTGGCTAACTAAATTCTCTTTAGGATAAAATCTTTTGTCTTCAACTCTAAATTGTAGTCCAGCTAAGCCTATTGAATTAATTTTATGAGCCTTATTAGCTACTACTCCTCTTTTAAGCAAAATTTCTTTTTTTTCTTTATTTGTTATTTTTTTGTATAAAATCTTGTAATCTATGTTATTAAAATAGTTAGTCAATTTTTCAGCTGTATATTCAGGATCTATTATTTCACTCGGATACGCATACAATGCATAGGCGTGTATGTTTGTAGCTAGAACATGTCCATTTCTATCAACTATTGATCCTCTTTTCTTATTTTCAGTTGGTTCATTCTGACTCTTCTGAATTCCGTATAGCCCTCCCTTTAAACTAACCTCCGTTAAACGCATACAAACAACCAAAAAAAACATAACCAATACCAAACTTATGAAAGATAATCTCTTTAATACTTTGTCAACATGACTTGCATCCACATCTTTTTTAACCTTTTGAGAATCTTTAAAAGTTAACTTTTCATTCACTATTAAACCTCCCTAATAAAAGAAGACTCTCACTCAAATCTTTTTCATCTAAAAGATTAGAAGGTTTAAACTTGAAATAAATTTTTGATAATTTTTCTATATTTTTTGGGGAATTCAACAACGCCCATTCGGCTTTTAAAATCCCTAACTCATTATTAAGATTTTTTTTAATCAACTCCAGTTCTTTAATTTGTCTATCAACTAACTTAACCCGCTGTTTAATAACACTTAAGGTAGTAAAAACCAAAAGGAATATAACGACCATAAAAGGCAACTTATTCATCTCACGCTGCCTCCACTTTATTATCTAACTTTTCTGCAGCTCTAAGCTTTGCAGATCTAGCACTTCTGTTTAGACTGCTCTCCATACTTGTTACTTTAATTGCTTTCTTTGACAAACTTTTGAATGTCGGAATTACTTTTTTTAATTCTGGCAAATGTCTGTTGGAATTAGATTTTATTCCACTTTTTTCATTAATAAAATTCTTTACTATTCTGTCTTCAATAGAATGAAAAGAAACAACTATCAATCTACCTCCAGGACTAAGAATTTTTTCAGATACCAATAAAGCTTTTTTTAATTCATTCACCTCATTATTTACAACTATCCTCAGAGCTTGAAAAGTACTAGTAGCTGGATTTTTATTATCTCTTTTAGAGATTGGAACTACTTTTTTTACTATTTTTACAAGATCATGAGTATTAAGAATTTTAGTTTTTATTCTTTCTTTATTAATTAACTTAGCTATAGCCCTACTTCTTCTCTCTTCACCATATTCTTTCAGGATCTTATGTATTTTCTCTACAGAATAAGTATTAATTATATCAGCAGCAGATACTCCATTTTTACTCATTCTCATGTCTAACGGTCCATTTTTATTAAAGGAAAATCCTCTTCCTGGATCTTTCAATTGCATGGAGGAAACCCCTAAATCAAAAACTATTCCACCATTTATATGATTAACTCGAAGTTTTTTTAGTATGATATCTAAATCACCAAAACTACCCAAAACAAACTTGAATTTCCCATTAAATTTTTCATTTATAGACGATGCTCTTTTCATTACTTCGGGGTCTTTGTCTATAGCTATAACATTACATCCAAATCGTGATAATATCTCTTGACTATAGCTTCCATCTCCAAATGTAGCATCCACATAAGTGAAACCTTCTCTTAGATTCAGATAATCCATCGCTTCTTCTATCATTACTGGCTTATGTACTAAATTAAACTTCATTCTTGACTGCTAATATTAAATTTTCATTTAATTTTTATTATTTATTTTTCTTTTTTTCATATTTTTTCTAGCAATAACTTCATAATCATTGAATGCAGAATGTTGCCATATTCTAAAAAGTCTACACATACCTACAAATAAAGCCTCATCGTTAAGTTGAGATTTAATTCTGTAAGACTCAGGTATAACTACTCTACCTTCTCCATCAAAGCTCAACATTGATGATCCAAAGAGGATAGTCGCTTCAAACTCTTTAGATTCTAAGAGAGGATCATCTTCATCTAACCAATTTTGCAAACGATCTAAGTATTTCTGCGAATAGCCATCTATGGCTAAGTATTCTTCGCATGTTTGAGCTACAATTCCTGAGAATTGTTTTCCCAACAAATTAGGACGCCAAAGTGCAGGAACACTAACTCTTCCTTTTTTATCAATTTTATTTAAAAATCTTCCAACAAATTCTACCACTAAAATCCTTTATACTTAATTAAACCAATATATAAACACAATTGTAAAACTATGGTATTATATAGTGCTAACATGGGATTGTATGGTCGTCAATGACACAAATAAAAAAAAACAAAAAAAGAATAAGTAGTTCTCTTTTTGTTCACTTTATATTCACTTTTTATACTATTTATTTTTTATACTTATAAATTTTTATACAACTATAGACTAATTTAGCCCTGAAATATCTATTTGCTAGAAAAGGCTACTCTTAAAATTTAAGTAACTAACACAGCCAGATAGTCTATAAGCCGGGTTCTGTCTAGAACAGCCATTCATCTAGGATAAATATCACTATTTACCTCTTGCAACCAACCCTGGCGCCTTTGAAGGAGATTCAATAACTAAAAAGTTATACGCCTCTACTTGGTCTTGCTCCCGGTGGGGTTTACCTTGCCATTTATGTTACCATAAATGCGGTGCGCTCTTACCACACCTTTTCACCCTTACCTAAATTTAGGCGGTATATTTTCTGCGGCACTTTCCCTAAAGTCACCTTCGCCGGGTATTACCCGGCACCGTTTCTCCTGGAGCCCGGACTTTCCTCTTGCTTAAATAAGCAAGCGACTGTTTAACCATCTGGTATCTCAAAATAAATCAATTTCACTATATTGGTCAAGAAATATTACTCAAAACCTCCTCTACTCGTGAGTAGACTCTTCCACAAAGAATACCATCAACTTTGTTTTGAAGAAACCTTCTCTGAAAAGCGGATATAACTAGTTTTGTTTCGTAGTTAAATATGCCATTTACATTAATTTTATATCCAATTTTTTTTAGCCTATTTTGTACTACCATAACCTCATTACATTTAGCCTCGTATGAAATTTCTTCCATGGCTTTAGGAGATAAAGCAATTTTAGGCCAATACGCTAGACCTCTCTGTGCCAATCTTTGCCAATCGAAAAGTTCTCCCGGATCCATCTTTCTATCTGGAGCAATATCTGAATGAGCTAAAACTGAATATATATCTAATTTATAATCTTTAAAAATCCTCGCTAAAAGCTCTTCTAATGACTTTATTTGCTTTTCCCCAAAAGAACGATAATTATTAGCATGACCTGGATTAACCAACTCTATTCCTATGGAATACTCATTGAGTTTTGATCTTCCTTTCCAAAATGATTTTCCTGCATGCCAGGATGCAAAACATTCATCTACTAATTTATATATAATTCCATTCTCACAAATTAGCCAATGGGCACTTACTTTTGATTTAGGATCTATAAGTTTATCAATTGCTTCATTTTTGGATTTCATTCCCGTGTAGTGAATTATGATAGTGTCAACTTTAGTATTTTTTCTTCTGTGACTATAATTTGGAGAATGTATGTGATTTATTTTCAATGAACTATAATATCTATTTTCTATTACTTTTAATATAATCATACGACGCATTTATTTTAGCAAGTCTATTATTTGCTAGGTCTATAAAATCTCTTGGCAAACCATAACCAACAAGCCTATCTGGATGGTAGTCTTTAATAAGTATCTTGTATGCCTTATCCAAGCCTTTATCTGTTACATCACTACTTAAGCCTAAGACAGCATACGCTTTACTTAATTCATCTAAGCTTTCACTATTCTTAATATTATTATCCGTAGTATAAGATGCTTTAATTGAATAGTAAGTTGAAGAACTTATTCCAAATATTTTAGATATATCTTTAATTATTCTTTCCTCATTTTTATGAAGATACCCATCCACAAAAGATATAGCGAATAATGCGTTTACAACTTCATATAAAATTAAGGGATTGTTTGGAAAGGTTTCCACAAGTTGTTTCGCGTAGCTTTCGTAACCATCAGAACTTTTCTTGGCTTCATTAAATATTAAAGATATGGTTTTTTCATCCTCTAGCCGGTATTCAAAAATCTCTTTAAATTTTTTAATTTCATCAACTGAAACTTTCCCATCAGCCTTTGCAATTTTAGCTGCTAAAGCAATAACACCAGTAGCAAAAATTTTTTCCTTCAAGTTAGTGTCGAGATCAACATAATTACCAGATTCCTTAGATAGTATTTTTTTTTCTGAATTTCTTACCCTGTCTACTCCATGACCTGCCAAAACACCCAACAAAGCACCTATAGGACCGCCAAGGATAAATCCTGTACCTCCTCCTATTATTTTTCCCCAAATACTCATATTATTAAAATAACTTATTTTTATTATTTAAAATATATTAAATTATAAATTTACGTTTATTGTTTTTATTTGGAGATACAAAAGTGAATAAAGGATGGAAATTTTGGATTGATAAAGGAGGAACATTCACAGACATAGTATGTTTATCCCCTAGCAATCTAATATCTAGTTTTAAAGTACTTTCTGAGAATGAAAACAAATATGGTGACTCTGCAATTGAAGGAATTACTCAAGTATTATTGAATACTAAAGAAAAAATCAAAGAAATAGATGACGTCAGGATTGGAACTACTATAGCAACTAACGCACTATTAGAAAGAAAAGGAGAAAAAGTTGTCCTATGTATTACAAAAGGCTTTAAAGACAGTTTATATATAGGAACTCAACAACGACCCGATATTTTTTCTAGAAACTACAAAAGAAAAAAAAATATCTATGACCTCACAATAGAGATAGAAGAAAGATTATCATCAAAAGGAAAAATTATACATCCTTTAAACCACTCTAAGGCAAAAGAAGACTTAAAAAAAGCATATAAAAAAGGTTATAGATCTATAGCTATTTTGTTAATGCACGGTTTTAGGTATAAAAAAAATGAAATAAAGGTAGCATCCATAGCCAGAAAGATTGGCTTTAAAGAAATTTCTACCAGCCATGAATGTTGTCCTATAATGAATTTCATAGGAAGAGGTCAGACCACACTCGCAGACGCATACCTCACTCCAATTATTTCTGAATATGTAAAAAAAATAATAAAAAAAATAAAAAGCAAGAATCTATATTTTATGCAATCATCTGGAAATTTAATTAATGCAAGATATTTTAAAGGAAAAGATGCAGTATTATCTGGACCAGCAGGCGGAGTAATAGCTGGAGTCTCCATAGCTGACTCTGAAAATATCAAAAATATTATAGGCTTTGATATGGGAGGAACATCGACTGACGTCTGGCAATATTCTGGAAAATTAGAACGTACTTCAGATGCATCCTTATCAGGT
>CAYRXL010000005.1:26565-26917 GCA_964428295.1 uncultured Alphaproteobacteria bacterium | reverse complement strand
AAACTCATAGTCTCTTTGATCATGTGCTGGAACTCCAAAAATAGCTCCTGTTCCATATGATAATAAGACAAAATTTGCTATATATATAGGAAGTTCTCTTTTTGAAAAAGGGTGGGTAGCTTTAAGTCCAGTATAGATTCCTTCTTTTTTAGATTTTTCAAGTGTTTCTTCTGTAGAGGTTGTTTTTCTACATTCTGTAACGAATAATTTGATGTTTTTATCCCATTTTTCTAATTTTACAGTAAGTGGGTGATCAGGAGATATGGCAAGAAAGGAAGCGCCAAAAATAGTATCAGGTCTTGTTGTGAAAATTTCGATTTGGCTGTTATAAATTTTTTTATCAGTATTATTT
>CAYRXL010000005.1:23996-26555 GCA_964428295.1 uncultured Alphaproteobacteria bacterium | reverse complement strand
CACGCCCTCAGATTTTCCTATCCAATTTTTTTGCATTGTTTTTACTTTTTCAGGCCAATTTTTTAAATTATCTAACTCAGATAACAACTGATCTGCAAATTTAGTTATAGAAAAAAACCATTGATCAAGAAGTTTTTTTTCTACCACGGCTCCTGATCGCCACCCTTTTCCTTCTATTACTTGTTCATTTGCTAATACTGTTTGCTCTATAGGATCCCAGTTTGCCCAGGACTTTTTTCTGTATGCTAAACCTTCTTTAAAAAGTTTAATAAATAAAATTTGCTGGTGGTAAATGTATGTGCTATCACAAGTAGAAATTTCATTATTCCAGTCATATGAAAGTCCCATTGATTTTAATTGATTTTTCATAATTTCTATATTAGATAGTGTCCAATCTTTTGGATGAATTTTATTTTCAAATGCTGCATTTTCTGCAGGCATTCCAAATGCATCCCATCCCATAGGGTGAAAAACCTGAAATCCCTGTGCGCGTTTAAATCTAGCTAATACATCTCCAAGGGTATAAACTCTTACATGTCCCATATGAATACGCCCTGAAGGATACGGAAACATTTCTAATACGTAATAATTTTTGCTTTTGTCTTTTGATATAGATGTTTTAAATGAATTATTTTTATCCCATTCTTTTTGCCAATATTCTTCTATTAGTTTTGCATTATAAATTTCTTTAACATTTTCTTTTTGCATATCAGTCAAAAATAATTATAAAAAATTACCTTAATAAGCTACTAGTTTTGATTTGGGAAGCTTTAGTTAATATAGTGTTTTCTATCTCTAAGGCCGTTTTTTTGCTAACTTTTGAATATCTCCAATTTGATCCACTTCTAGAAACTTGTCTAAATATAGATACTTTTAATGCATCTGCTCTCAATTGAGTCGAAGAGATATACACAGTAATTTTATATCTTTCATTTGGTTTTTGTTCAGTTGCGTACCAGTCAGTAATTATAACACCTCCAAATGGGTCAGCACTACTCAATGGCATAAAAGATAATACTTCTAAAGATGATTGCCATAAATATGTATTTACACCTATACCTACACTACTGCCATCATCATCATCTCCTCCAAATCCAAAATCACCTAAGAAGCTCCCACCACCTTCTTTTATTAATCTGGTTCTTTCTCTATCTTGAGGAGACATTTTATCCATATCAGAAAGTTTTCCAGATTTTCCAGAGCAGGAAATTAATGTTAAAGAAATGAAAAAAAATATTATTAGATTTAAAACTCTAAACATTTTTACCTTTTTTAGACAGAGATTAAAATAGAGATAATACAATGTATAAAAAAAAAAATAAAGTAGAGTATTTAATATAAATAAAGAAAAGAGGGCTAATAATAATTAGCCCTCTCTAAATTTTATAGAATTTTTTGTTTTTAAATTAAAATCCTATTTGAACTTTACCTACAAGACCTGACGCGTCAGTTTGTACTGTAGTATCTACGGTTTCTTCAACACTGAAGTATGCAGCACTTACTGTTACTCCACCACCCAAGTTATAACCTACTGACATTGAAGAGATTTCTCTATCATTGGTAGCGGTTAAGGACGAGTCGAAGTTTGTTTGAACTATACAAGCACCAAGGCTTAATGGTCCTGTATCGTACTTACCACAAGATGAATTCTGATTATTTCCACCTGATCCGTCATTAGTTACACGACCTGAGTCACTTTGGTCTGTCCAACGATGGTCTACTGACAATCCACCCATGCTCACTACAACACTTATGGTGTCAGATTGTAAGTCATTATAACCTACACCAGCTATTGTACCAGCATTTCCACCTATGTAACCATAAGTAGCTGTAATACCAACTCCTTCAAAATCTCCGGTATAAGCTACTACAGCCTCTGTACGATCGTTAAATGTTCCGCCAGTGTAACTATTATCTTGTCCATTATCTCCATCACCGGTGAAATTTTCACCCATGTTTGGAGTGTAGGAACCAGCAAAACTAAAACCATCATAACTATTTGATAGCCATGTTACTGTCATTGCGTTTCCAGCGTATCCAGCTTCGTTAGCACCACCATATGTTCCAGCACCACCTGTATAGAACTGACCAATGTAACCACCATCAGGAATTCCTGCTGGCACACCCGCTGTTAAACGAGAGTGTTTGAAAGTTCCAGCTGTTGTTGTATTACCGAAATTAACTGTACCAAATCCACCAGAAAAACTAATATCCTGTCTGTTAGGACCAGATAAATTACAGTTTGCTGTTGAAGTGGCTGTACAATCATGTGCCAAGGTAAAATTAACAGTTGCCTCTATTCCATTATCCAGGGTGCTCGAAGCAGATCCCATAATTCTTGAATAGTGACCATCTGCAAATCCACCCAAATCTATTCCATGATCTGTTACTGAACTTGCGGTTGCTTGGTCTGCAGAACCAGCGAAGTATTCTACATAACCGGATAAAGCTATGTCTGCTCTTGCAGCTGTTGTAAAATATACAGCAGTTAGAAAGAAAAACATCACAAAAAGTATTCTTCTCAACCAAAAGAGAACAGGATTTACTTTAGTTATCAAT
>CAYRXL010000005.1:21935-23986 GCA_964428295.1 uncultured Alphaproteobacteria bacterium | reverse complement strand
CTCCTTATTATAAAAAATACTAAAACTAAGTAGCCTTGGAAAAACTCTACTCCTAGACCAATTTTCAGCCCAAGAGATTTCGAATTATTCTCTCTACCCCCAAGACTCTCTGTTATCTAGTCCTAAGACCTTCAAACCTTTAAGAAAGTTACATCAAGTGAAAAAAATTTTCAATAATATTTCAACTGAAAGAAAGGAATAAGAAATATTTATGAAATATGTTGTATTTTAGCAACAGCGCATGGTTAAGTAGTTGATCGTCAAAAATATCAATTAATTACTTTATTAAACACATAATTTAGAATATTTCCGTGTTTAACATAATTTAATTCTTCAGTCGTATCAATTCTTAATACACAACTGAAAGTTTTACCCATTGCCTTATTCTTATTGTCTTTAATAGAGATTTGTACATTCGAATTGGGTTCTGTTTTATTTTCAAGCTTTATATCAAAAAGTTCATTGCCAATTAATTCAAGATTATTCCTTGAAATTCCTTTCTCCATTTCAAGGGGAAGCACACCCATTCCTACTAAATTAGCTCTGTGTATTCTTTCAAAACTTTCAGCTATTACTGCCCTAATTCCAAGTAGTTTAGTTCCTTTAGCTGCCCAGTCTCTTGATGAACCAGTGCCATATTCCTTTCCTGCTATAATTACTAGGGGAGTCTGTTCTTCTTTGTATCTTATTGCTGCATCATATACGGACATATTTTTACTAGATGGAAAATGTTGAGTTATGCCTCCTTCAGAATTGGGTAATATTAAGTTTTTTATTCGTATGTTTGCAAAAGTACCTCTAATCATTATTTCATGATTTCCTCTTCTTGAACCATAAGAATTAAAATTATTAGGTTGTATTTGTCTTTTACTTAGAAAATCACCTGCAGGACTATCTTCTTTAATTGTCCCAGCTGGAGATATGTGATCTGTAGTGATAGAATCTCCTAGAATTGCAATAGCTCTTGCATTTTTAATATCAACTAAATTGTTTTCCGATATAAGGTGTTCATCAAAAAATGGTGGTTTTTGCACATATGTGCTAATTGGGTCCCAATTATAGTTTGAGCCAGTGTCTACAGATATACTTTTCCATTCTGTAGGACCTTCAAATACATTTGAGTACCTGTTTTTATATAGTTCGGGACTTATATTTTTATTTAATATTTCTTCTATTTCTCCTTTGTCTGGCCAAATATCTTCTAGCATAATGTTTTGACTATTTTTGTCTTTTCCCAGAGGTGTGCTAGTTATATCTTGACTGAATGTTCCCAAAATAGAGTATGCTACAACTAGAGGAGGTGAGCATAACCAATTTGCTTTTACCAATGGATGCACTCTACCTTCAAAGTTTCTGTTTCCCGAAAGCACGGAACAAACAGTCAAGTTTTTTCTCTTTATTTCAGCTTCTACATACTTTTCCAAAGGACCAGAATTTCCTATACAAGTAGTACATCCATAGCCAACTGTATGAAATCCTAGTTCTTCCAATGGCTTAATTAAGTCTGCTTTACTTAAATAATCACTAACTACTTTACTTCCAGGTGCTAATGAGGTTTTAACCCAATTTTTTCTTTTTAATCCTTTTTGAAATGCTTTTTTTGCTAAAAGTCCAGCAGCTATCATGCTGGATGGGTTAGATGTATTAGTACAACTAGTAATAGCTGCTATAACTATATCTCCATCATTTAAACTGTTAGGCGTGGAATGATCTTCATTTTTATTTGTAATCATTGTGTTTGTAATTTCAGATACTTTTTTTAGACTGACTCTATCCTGTGGTCTTTTAGGCCCCGCTAGTGAAGGCTCTATTTCATTCAAAATAATTTCTATTGATTCTGTATATGAAGGAGCATTGCTATTATCAGACCATAGACTTTGTTCTTTTGAATATTTTTCCACTATATTAACTTGGTGTTGTTCCCTTCCGGTGAACTTTAAGTATTTAATAGTTTCTTTGTCTATTGGGAAGAAACCACAAGTAGCTCCATATTCTGGAGCCATATTTGCAATAGTAGCTCTGTCAGCAAGAGAAAGATTTTCTAAGCCTTG
>CAYRXL010000005.1:12442-21925 GCA_964428295.1 uncultured Alphaproteobacteria bacterium | reverse complement strand
CCTTGGCCGTAAAATTCAACAAATTTTCCTACTACTCCATGTTTTCTTAGTCTGTTAGTGATGGTTAGTACTAAATCTGTGGCAGTACATGATGGAGGAAGATATCCACTGATTTTTACTCCTATAACTTTAGGTACATTCATTGAAATTGGTTGCCCTAACATTACTGCTTCTGCTTCTATGCCTCCCACTCCCCAGCCCAGAACTGCAAGTCCATTAACCATGGTAGTATGACTATCGGTTCCTACCAAAGTGTCTGGGTATAAAATATTTTCATTTTTTACTCGTTCTTTCCATACCACCTTTGCTAGATACTCTAGATTTACTTGGTGACAAATCCCTGTACCTGGGGGAATGACTCTAAAGTTTTCAAATGCCTGCTGGCCCCATTTTAAAAATGAATATCTTTCCTTATTTCTCATGAATTCCATTTCTACATTCTTATCAAAGGACTTAGAGTTTCCGTATGAGTCAACCATAACAGAGTGGTCTATTACTAGGTCAACAGGGGTGAGAGGATTTATTCTTTTGGGATTTTTCTTTTCCTTTTTTGCCGCGTCTCTCATCGCTGCCAAATCGGCTACTGCAGGTACACCAGTAAAGTCCTGCATTAGTACTCTAGCGGGCATAAAAGAAATTTCTGTATGTTTATTTTCTAAATTAGAATCTAATACACTTTTAATGTTTTTTAAAACTTCTTCCTTTTTACTAACATTTCTTATAATATTCTCTAGCAAAATTTTGAGTGTGAAAGGGATGTTTGAAACAGAAGGAAAAACTTTTTCTACTTCTCTGATTGAATGAAAATTATATCTGGTTCCATCTACAAGTATTTCTTTTAAGAAACTAGAATCTGATTTTACTTTCATGGTCTGTCTGCTTCTCTTTTTATTATATGGTTGTGTTGTAAACTTTTGAAAGCTTAGTCGTCACCTTTTCCAGGGTTTTCAGAAAAATACTTGTCATACTTATTTTCCATTCCCTGATATTCTTCTCCATCTTTAGGAGCTGTTCCTTTTCTTACTATATTTGGCCATTTTTCAGAGTAATTCTCATTAATTTCTAACCACTTTTTTGCTTCTTCTTCTGTATCTGGTAATATAGCTTCTGCAGGACATTCAGGTTCACAAACACCGCAATCAATACATTCTTCAGGGTTGATTACAAGCATATTTTCGCCCTCATAGAAACAATCTACTGGACATACTTCAACGCAATCCATAAATTTACATTTAATACATGATTCTGTTACTACGTAGGTCATTGTTTTTTATCCTTATCTTTATTTAGTTTTAATTCAGCCCTTTTCTTAGCAAGGCCCCTCTCCTTATCTGAAATATAAATCAAACCTGCCACCCTTCTTATTAACATATCTTCGTAGGGGGATAAGACTTCGTCTATTAACACTACCTCCCACATCATTTCTATTATTTTGATTCTTTTTTCTAAATCCCAGGAATTCTTGATTTTTCTCGTGAAAGTGACTAGATCGGAGGTTTCCTTAGAAGTCTTAGTAGCTTCCGAGATTAATTCTTTTGTGATTTCATTATCTAATGAAAATTGCTTTTTTAATATGTTTTCTATCGCGATTTTTTCATCTTTTCCAAATTCTTGATCCATTAAAGCAGATTCCACCAATAAAACCGCACAAGCAAACTCTATGTTATCTATGTCAATTGTAGGTTCAAGTTTCTTGGTTTCTTTTTTGAATTGGTTAAATATACTAAACATATTTTCCTAAGCGCCATTAACTATTATAGTTGCTAATAATTTATAAAGGATTTTATTCTTATTGCAACTTATTTAGAGATGCAAATGGAGCATACTTGTTAAAATATTTTTTTTGAGATCTCATTTTATTTTTAGTCCAAAAAGACTTGTTGTGAGTGCCTGATATTTTTTTATACCCTAAACTTTCTACTATAAGAGTTAATTCTCTGGGACTCATTTTTATGTTTTTAAAATGATGGTAGTGTAGTTGAAAAATTTTTTGTTGAGAAAAATTCTTTACTAAGTAGTAAGCTACCTTTTCTAGAAGGTTTATTTTTACCCGTATGTTTTTAGCTTTTATGTAGCCTGTTGTATTCCAGGCTAATTCGGGTGAGTCATTGTTTTTAACTATTTGGCTTTTTGGAAATGGTAAGACTTTTTTGTTCTTATATACATGTATTAGAATCCATCTTATTTCTGCTTTTTTTGTATTATCTAAATTATTTAAGAACACATATTTAGTTCCAATGTTAATTCCTAAACTTTTTAGGGCAGTAAATTCTTCTTTTGTAATTAGTTTTAAGTAATTTGCTATGTCGCTTAAAGGAAAAATTCCATAAGTTTCCATCAGTCTAAAACAAATTCCTTTTGATATTCCTTTTATTTCAGGATTTTTGATCCTTTTAAACGGGCTAAAAGCAAATTCTGACTTAAGATTTACAAATCTTTGTAATTTTTTTCTAAGTAAAGTCTGATTTTTATAGATTAATAAGTCTCCCTTGTTTATATATAAGAAGGGATTTTCAGGTTTGCTACCGCTCTTTATTTTGGCTATCATTTGATTTTTCCAGTAAATATAGTTGTCATTTTTAATTATAAGGCTTGGGTTTTCTGAGAAGATTATGTTAGTTGCTAAATTATTCATTTCTTTTGAAATTTCCTTATTTATAGCCTTTTTTAGTTTTTTATTTTCAAAATAATTTATATTTTCGTGAGGAAAAAATGAGAGACCTTCAATAACTCCTATTTTAATTTCTCCTAATATTACAACCCCTGAATTATGTATTTTCAGTTCTGAATTTTTTTCATCGTCTTTTTTTTTGATTTTTTTTAGTATTTTTGATGTTTTTTTATCAACAAACTTTTCTATCAGTCTACTATGTAAAGAGTTAGATAGTATATCTTCTGTTTCTTGAGCCATGCTTTTCAAAGTGCTACTGTCCTTTATCCAATTTATTTTATTTGACACATAATTCCATATTCTTGTTTTTGCTAACCTCACTACCAACATATCAATACTTCCTCTGGTTGATTTAAGGTTTTCTATTTCTTTAATTATCCAGTCCAGAGGTAGACTTTTATCTTCTGTTAGGTACAAGAATATTTTTGTTAGTAAATCTATGTGGCTATTGTCTAGATTTTTTTGATAATCTGGAATAGAACACACTTCCCAGAGTAATTTCACAGAATCATAACTATGTAAATATTTTTTAATTCTAGAAACTTGAGATAGTTGTTTAAGAAAATGTTCATCATCTGCATTTTTAACTCTTACCAGAAGAGAATTACTACTTTTTTTTTCTAACGAACCAAGAAGATTATTAATATTGCTGAAATCAAGCTTGTTTGTTCGCCAGTAAAGAAAATTTATAAATTCAAAGTTATTACTTTCAATTGATTTAACAATATAATTATTAAATAATAAACAGTTAGCGGTTTCCCCAAATGTACCATTACTTAAATTTCTTCCTGCTCTTCCTGCTATTTGCGCTATCTCATCAGGCCTTAAATTTCTTGATTTTTTTCCATCAAATTTTCTAGTAGATGATAATGCCACATGGTCTATGTTTAAATTTAGCCCCATACCTATTGCGTCAGTAGCTACTATATAATCGACCTCACCTTCATCATACATTTTTACTTGAGCGTTTCGAGTTTGTGGACTTAGAGACCCCAGAACTATAGCGGCACCACCATGGTTGATTCGCATATGCTCAGCTATAGAATATACGTCAGCTGTGTTAAAAGCAATTACTGCTGATCTTTTAGGTAGATTAGATAATTTTATTTTTCCCCGATAGGTAAGACTTGAGCGTCTTTGAAGATAGGTAATTTTAGCATGTGGAAATAATTTTTTTATAATAGGATTCATTGTTTCTGCTCCCATGAAAATGGTTTCTATTCTACCTCTCATGGTAAGCAGTCTATTCGTAAAAACATGTCCCCTTTCAGGATCCGAAGCTAATTGTATTTCATCTATAGCAATAAAATCTACAATTAAGTTTGTTGGTATAGCTTCTACAGTGCAAACGAAATACCTTGCAGTTGAAGGTAATATCTTTTGTTCTCCTGTTATTAAAGCAACTTTAAGCCTTCCTTGTTTCTTAACTAACTTGTCGTATATTTCTCTTGCTAATAACCTAAGTGGCAAGCCAATTATTCCACTTGAATGAGATAAAATCCTTTCTGTTGCTAAATGGGTTTTTCCAGTATTTGTAGGACCTAGTATAAATCTAACATTATCATTTTCTAATATCATATCTTGCTAGCCAATTAAGATTTTGTATAAATTATTTCTAATGAATATCTCCCCAGTTTTCACCTGCTCTTATTTCTATAACTAGTGGAATAGAAAATATATTAGAGAGGATATTCTTTAATAACATGATATTTTTAACAGCATTTTTACATTGATCTATTTGGTTTTTTTTCACTTCGAATACCAATTCATCATGAACTTGGAGGAGCATTTTTGCATCAATGTTTTCTTTTTTAAAATATTCAGGGATTAATATCATAGCCATTTTTATAATATCTGCGGCAGTTCCTTGAATAGGAGCGTTTATTGCTTGTCTTTCAGCATAATTTCTGACGTTAAAATTTTTATCTGTGGCTCCGCTAATATTAATTTTTCTTCCAAATAAAGTCCTCACATGCCCATTCTTTTTAAGTTCTTCTGTTGTAAATCTAGTATATTGTTTTATTTCAGGATATTTTTCAAAATAAGTTTCTATGTAATCTTTTGCTTGTGATCTAGAAATTCCCACTTGCTTTGATAGGCCAAATGCAGATAAACCATATATAATCCCAAAATTTATTGCTTTCGCTTGTCTTCTGTGTTCATCAGTAACATTTGCTAAAGGAATATTTAATATTTCACTTGCGGTCAGTTTATGTATATCTTTTCCCTTGAGGAAAGCATTTTTTAGAGATTTTACATTAGCAATTTGGCTAAGTATTCTTAGTTCAATTTGTGAATAATCACAGCTTAAAAGTAAATAGTCTTTTTTTGCAATGAAAGCTTTTCTAATTTTTTTACCATTTTCACTTTTAATGGGTATATTTTGTAGATTTGGTTCTGTAGACGATAATCTTCCTGTTTGGGCACCGGTCATCTGGAAGGTAGTGTGGACCCTATTTGTTTTTTCATTAACAGAATCTATTAATGAGTTCGTATAGGTAGTTTTGAGTTTGGTTATTGCCCTCCAACCTAATATTAACTTTGGAAATCGGTGTCCTTGGACGCTTAGTTCTTCAAGAATATTAGCTCCTGTCGAGTAATAACCTGATTTTGTTTTTTTTCCACCAGAGAATCCAATTTTTTCAAATAATATTTCCCCTAATTGTTTAGGGGAGCTGATATTAAAGTTTATTTTTGCTATACTAAAAACTTCATTTTCAAGATATTTAATTTCCTTGGTAAAAATAGTAGATAACTTTTCTAGCTTATCTATATCTATTTTTATACCTTCTATTTCCATATCTGATATAATTTTTATAAGTGGTTTTTCTATTCTCTCGTAAACTCTACTCACACCTTTTTTAGCTAATAGGGGTTTTAATATTTTCCATAGCTTTAAAATAACATCCGTATGTTCACATGAAAAATCCTTGGCGGCTTTAATATCTAAACATTCAAAGGTTAGCTTCTCTTTTCCTGATCCTACTAAGTTTTTTAGTGAAATTGGTCTATGATCAAGATACCTTAAAGATAATTCCTCTATGTTGTGTCCATGGATTCCAGAATATAAACAATAAGAAATAAGCATTGTGTCATCAATAGGAAAAATGCCTTCTATGCCGTGCTTCTTGAAAATTGTAATATCATATTTTATATTATGGCCTATTTTCATTACTGTGTGATTTGTTAGAATCTCCTTTAGTTTATTTAGCACTTCCTGTTCATCCATCTGTTTTTCGGATAGGCTCAAGGAGGAGTCTTTAGGTTTATGGTTGAGTGGAATATAATAAGCATTTCCAAGACTATGTGAGAGGCTAATACCTATTATTTTTGCTTTTGTTGGATAAATAGAAGTGGTTTCTAAATTTATTGCAATAATACCATATTTATAAGCCCTATTAAGACATTTTTCTAAATCATTAAAAGTCTTAATAATTTTATAGTTTATATTTTTAAAGTCTATGTTTTTAAGTTTAGCTTTATTCCCGTTTTCTGATTCGTTTGTGTTTTTAGCAAGTATTCTATTTTTTAAATTGGTAAACTCAAATTTATCTAAAAATTGTATTAATTGATTTTTGTTGTATGTATTATTTGATAATTCGTTAATTTTTTTTTCTATTGGTATATCATCTTTTAAAGTTGCTAACTTTAAGGATATTCTTGCATTTTGTGCGTTGTTAATTATTGATTCCCTTCTTTTTGGTTGAGTTATCTCATTAGCTTTTTTTATTAGGTTTTCTATATTTCCATACTTATTTATAAGTTCTGCTGCTGTTTTCAATCCTACTCCTGGAACTCCAGGAATATTATCCACACTATCTCCTGCTAGAGCTTGTACCTCAACTACCTTTTCTGGCATAACTCCGAACTTGTCCAAAACTTGTTGTTTTTCAATTACTTTAGATTTAATAGGATCTAACATCCTTACATCAGTTTTTATTAGTTGCATAAGGTCTTTGTCAGATGATATTATATCAACAGACCATCCTTCTTTCAGGCATAGTTTTGTATAGGTAGCGATTAAATCATCTGCTTCAAAACCTTTCAATTCAACTTGGCTTATTCCAAAAGCATCTACTGCTTCCCTTATAATTTTGAACTGGGGCTGTAAATCTTCTGGAGGTTCAGATCTGTTTGCCTTATAATCTGGGAAGATTAAATTTCTAAAATTTTTATGTGGAGTATCAAAAATAACTGCTAGTTTATTTGTTTTATGTTCATTGATTATTCTCCAAAGCATATTACAAAAGCCTACTACCGCGCCAACTGGAACACCACTAGTATTGGTCAATGAAGGAAGTGCATAATATGCTCGAAATATAAATCCAGACCCATCAACAAAAGAAATTCTTGGCTTGCCATTCAAAATTTATATCTCCTGTTATAAATTTATAGTTTAATGTAGTGTACTTTATTATAAACTGTATGTAAAAGCTAAGGAATAGGAATGACTTTAAACTCTAATAAATATGCCCTAGAAATAAAAAAATTAACTAAAGTCTACAAAGTAAAAAAAGGAAAGGAAATTATAAAAGCTTTAAATGAAGTAAATTTTAATGTAGCGGGAGGTAAAATAATGGCCCTCCTCGGGCCAAACGGGGCTGGTAAATCAACACTTATAGGAATATTAGCTTGTTTGGTGAATAAGACATCGGGAAATATAAGAATTAATGGATTTGATCTTGATTTAGAAAGAAGAGAAGCAAAGATGTCAATAGGAGTAGTTCCTCAGGAATTAGTGATTGATCCCTATTTTACTCCAAGGGAAACTATGGATATTCAAGCAGGGTTATATGGAATTTCTAAAAAAAATAAAAAAACAGACCAATTGATTGATATATTAGGATTAACGGACAAAGCTGATTCCTATACCAGAAACTTATCAGGCGGCATGAAAAGGAGATTAATGATTGCAAAAGCGATGGTACATGATCCTAAAATATTGATTCTTGATGAGCCGACTGCAGGTGTTGATGTGGAACTTAGAAAATCTTTATGGGAAAACATTAAACTATTGAATAAATCAGGTAAGACAATTCTACTAACTACTCATTACATAGAAGAGGCAGAGGCTATTTGTAATGAGGTTACTATAATCAATAATGGTATGATAATAACTCAAGGAAACACTGATGAACTAGTTTCTAGGTTGGATCAGAAAGAATTGATAATAACCTTATCAAGGAAATGCACTAATTTGAATAAAAGCCTTTTAAAAGCTGGGTGTACACTACTAGATGAAAACAACATGGTTATAAAGTATAACCCTAGTAAAATAAATGCTGGAGAATTATTGAATTTATTGTATAAAAATGACATTAAGGTTAAAGAAATATCCAGTAAAGAGCCCAACCTAGAGGAAGTATTTATTAAATTAGTACAAAAAAAATAATTATTTAACCTTCCAAGTAATTAAGGTAGACATTAGAAAATTCCATACTACTCCTACAAATGCTCCAAAAATCCCAGATAAATACCAGAATCCCTCTGTGCCTGGTATGATTCCTGTAAATAATGAATTAGCTAGGCCTACATTAGCAAGAACACCTATTCCGCAGGTTAAATAAAAAATTATCAATCCCTTAATAATGTTTACTCCTTTGTGTCTCACATCTCTATATGTGAGAAGATTATTAAGAAAAAAATTACTGGTCATTGCAGTAAAAGTTGATAAAAATTGTGCTATTATAAAGCTATCAGTCAAATTCCTAAGAATGAATAAACACAATAGATGTACTCCTAATCCTATGCTTCCAATAAAACAAAAAGAAATGAATCTTGCTGGAATAATAAAACCAAGCCTTGTTTCCCAAAGTAGTAATAAATATTCCCAAATTACTAAGCTATCAAGTTTAGAAATTCCAGAATTTCTTTTTCTAAATACATAATCAATCTCTTTGTATTTAAGACTATTTTTTGAAGAGGCAAAAATATCCAATAATATTTTAAAACCTAAACCACTTAAATTTTGGGCAGCAGAGTCAAATGCACTTCTTTTCATTATAAAAAAACCACTCATAGGGTCAGTTAATCTAACTCCAGTTATTATTCTAGCCAAGTAATTTGAAAGTTTTGATGCTAAAAGTCTAAGAGAAGAAAAATCTCTGACTATACTTCCTTTAGTGAATCTACTACCAATGACTATATCTAGTTTTTCTTTTTTTAAATTTTTTATCATAGAAGGTAGTTTTGATTCATCATGTTGCATGTCTCCGTCCATAACTCCAATTATCTCAGACGAACTTGATAAAGCTCCTTCTATAACAGCAGAAGATAGGCCTCTCCTCTTAAATCTTTTAATACACCTAATTTTTGGATTTATATTTGCAATATTTTTGATTATATTTGATGTTCCGTCAGGAGAATTATCATCCACAAAAATAATTTCATAACTATAAGATGATAAGACCTTTTCTATGCCTTTGATTAAAGGCTTTATATTTTTAGCTTCATTAAATGTTGGAACGATAATACTAATTTTCAATTTTTTTTGCACCTTGCAACTTTGGAAGAAAGTATTCTTTTACCCATACTAAAAATACTATTAGGGTAAGGGTCCAAGTTAAATAACCATATCTTCCTCCAACATGGTAAAATAGCGTCATTGTTTGCAAACTAATAGCAGCCAATGCAATTGCCCTTATAGAGTATTTTGTTTTTGTATTTATTGCCATATAAATAGTTATTATTAAGCTCATGTGATACCAAATTTCATATATTTTTATTTCACAACCTAAGTGTGCGATGATTTAATTCAAAGTATAAGTGTCAAAGTCGAAAATAAATATTGATTTTATTAGATTAAAATAATC